>NZ_DLTK01000097.1:0-23964 GCF_002500885.1 Brevundimonas sp. UBA7838 | reverse complement strand
ATAGACGAAGGGTTTGAAGGCCGAGCCCGGTTGGCGCCGGGCCTGGGTCGCCCGGTTAAAGCTGGACAGCGCATAGGAATAGCCGCCGACCATCGCCAGCACGCGGCCGGACTGAGGCTCGATGGCGACCAGCGCCCCGTTGACGCGCGGCACCTGCTTCAGGGCGAACTGCCCCCCCTGCGGCTCCACGAAGATCAGTTCGCCGCGCTTCAGCTGACGATTGGCATTGGCCCAGGCGGCGTCCGAAGCCAGCAGCGTACCGGACTTGTCGTCGCGGGCGGTGCGGATGCGAACCGTGTTGCCGCTGACGCTTTCGATGGCGGCGGCCTGCCAGCTGCGGCGCTCGGGCGGCGCCTGTTCCTTCAGCGCGACCGCCTGCCAGCCGTCGGCGAAGTCGGTCGTGCCCCACCCGCCGCGCCAGCCGTGACGACGGTCGTAGTTTTCAAGCCCCTGCATCAGGGCGCGGCGCGCGGCCGTCTGCAGCGTCGGGTCCAGGGTCGTGCGCATATAGAAGCCGCCGGCGCGCAGCTGCTCGCCGAACTGGGGGTTGGCGGCGGCCTGGCGGCGCGCCTCCTCGACGAAGAAGTCGGCGTCCTTGTAATCCGACCGTTGCGGCGCGTCACGCGTCACCAGAGGCTTGGCGCGCGCCTCGACCAGTTGCTGAGGCGTCAGCCAGCCGCTCTGCTCCATCTCGCCCAGCACCCAGTCGCGGCGGCCCTTGGCTGCGCCGGGGTGACGCTTGGGGTGATAGTTGTTCGGCCCCTTGGGCAGGGACGCCAGGAAGGCGGCTTCGTCGGGCGTCAGCTGCGCCAGCGACTTGCCGAAATAGTTGTAGGCCGCCGAAGCGATGCCGAACGAGCGATAGCCCAGGAAAATCTCGTTCAGATACAGCTCGAGGATCTGTTCCTTGGACAGGGTCGCCTCCAGGCGATTGGCCAGGATCGCTTCCTTCAGCTTGCGGTTCAGGCTGGATTCGTTGGTCAGCAGGACATTCTTGGCCACCTGCTGAGTGATGGTCGAGCCGCCTTCCAGCCGGCGTCCCGACGCCAGGTTGAAGACGTTCTTCAGCGACGCGCGGCCGATGCCGCCCACGTCGATGCCGCCATGCTGGAAGAAGTTGCGATCTTCGGCCGCCAGAAAGGCGTGAATCACCGGCTGGGGAATCTGGTCGTAGGAAACATAGATCCGGCGCTCGTCCGAAAACTCGCCGATCAGGGTGCCGTCGCCGGCATAGACGCGCGTCGCGGTCGGCGGACGATAGTCTGCCAGCTCCGACGCATCGGGCAAGTCGTGGAACAACCACGCCGCATAGACGGCGACGACCAACCCCGCCAGGGCGATGCCGCCCAGCAGAACCATGCCCGCCCACACGAACCAGCGTTCGGCAATCTTCACTGCGTACTCCGACGACGCGCCCCAGCAGGTGCTTTAGCCCGCGTCGCCGGTCGATGGCTAGAGCTGCGATGCAACGCCCCCTTCCCGTCCGCCGTTAGGCTCCCATCTCAAGCATCCCAACCCAAGGAGCCTGCCATGGAAGTTCTGTATCGCGCCCAGTCGACGGCGTCTGGCGGAGGCCGTGAAGACGGCCGTTCGGCCACCGACGACGGTAAGATCGACGTCAAACTGTCGACGCCGAGAGAGATGGGCGGCAAGGGCGGCGACGGCACCAATCCCGAGCAGCTCTTCGCCACCGGCTACGCCGCCTGCTACCTCGGCGCGCTGCGTCTGGTCAGCGGCAAGGCCGGCACGCCCGTCAGCCCCGACACCAAGGTCACCGCCGGCGTCGGCTTCGGCAAGAACACCAAGGGCGAGGGTTTCAACCTCGACGTGGACCTGACCGTCACCGATCACGGCCTTGATCAAGCCGTCATCGACGACCTGATCGAGAAGGCGCACCAGGTCTGCCCCTACTCCAACGCCACCCGCGGCAACGTGGATGTTCGCCTCAGCGCGAAATAACCGACCCCAAGGGCCGCGCGCGTGTTGAGCCGCGCGCGCGGCGCCTCTAGATGAGGTCCATGACCTCCCCGCTCGAAGCCTCCCCTGATCCCCTGCTGACGCTCGAACCGCATCGTCGCGTGACCCTGCGCGAAGCCTTCGGCGTGGACAGCGACATGACCGTGCCCGCCTTCGACGAGCGTGACAGCCATGTGCCCGAGATCGACGAGGCCTATCGCTTCGATCCCCAGACGACGATCGCCATCTGCGCCGGCTTCGCCTTCGACCGCCGCGTCATGGTCCAGGGCTATCACGGCACCGGCAAGTCGACCCACATCGAACAGGTCGCCGCCCGCCTGAACTGGCCGCTGGTGCGGGTGAACCTGGACAGCCACGTCAGCCGGATCGACCTGATCGGCAAGGACGCCATCGTCCTGAAGGACGGCAAGCAGATCACCGAGTTTCGCGAGGGCATCCTGCCCTGGTCGCTGCAACGCCCCATCGCCTTGGTCTTCGACGAATATGACGCCGGCCGGCCCGACGTGATGTTCGTGATTCAGCGCGTGCTGGAGGCCCAGGGTCGCCTGACCTTGCTGGACCAGAACCGCGTTATCCGCCCGAACCGCTATTTCCGCCTGTTCGCCACGACCAACACCATCGGCCTGGGCGACACCACGGGCCTGTATCACGGCGCCCAGCAGATCAATCAGGCCCAGCTGGACCGCTGGAACATCGTCACCACGCTGAACTATCTCGATCACGACGTCGAGGCCGAGATCGTCGCCGCCAAGGTGCCCGAGTGGAAGGACGCCGAGGGCCGCCGCCGGATCGCCGCCATGGTCCGCGTCGCAGACATGACCCGCAACGCCTTCATGAACGGCGACATCTCGACCGTCATGTCGCCCCGCACCGTCATCACCTGGGCCCAGAACGCCCAGATCTTCAACGACGACCTGGGCCTCAGCTTCCGCCTGACCTTCCTGAACAAGTGCGACGAGCTGGAACGCCCGACCATCGCCGAGTTCTACCAGCGCGCCTTCGGCGAGGACCTGCCCGAGGCGGCGACGCGGGTGAAGGTGGGATAAGCCTATGTTTCTGGCGGCGATGTCTATCGTGATCATGGCTAGCCAGGCTTCGGCTACGGAGACCGCTCGTCCGCCCCGACCATCGGACGAGGCCATCCTTCAGACAGTCTTCGAAAAGCGACCTTCCGCAGTCATCCTCGAGCACACTGCTCGTGACGTTCGAAACGGCGGACGGGTTATTTGTGGTCTTGTGCAGCATGTGGACACGATCGAGCCATTTGCGGCCTACACGATCTGGGAAGAGCCCAGTTCCATCCGGATTATCGAGAACGGTCGCCCTCTGCCGGTCCCGCCAGCGCAATGGAAGTCAAATACGTTCACGCCCGTCGAAACGGCCAGTGTCACTGGGGAAGCCGACCGCCAAAAGCGTAATGCAAACGCCTACCATCGGGGCCTTGCGCTGAGCGTATGCCGTGATTTGGCGGCGCCGGCCGGAGCACGCTGGGCGACGACGCAAGAGCCCCACCCCGATCCCGACCGTCAGCGACTTATCGAGCAAAGGGCCCGAGCGACGACAGACATGCTTTTCCGCAGGCGTCAGGAAGCGAGCGCAGACCGGCCAAACTAAGGTGTTGAATCGTCTTGGGCTCGCATCACCTCGTCGAGCTTTTGAAGAAGTTAGCCCCGCCCCTCTTCACCGCCGATGAAGGCGCCGGCGATCCAGCTGACGACGCCGGTCACGATGGCCGCACCGATGCCGGCCCACAGGCCGTCGACGCGGAAGCCGTCCAGCAAGATGGAGGTCAGCCCGATCATTGCGGCGTTCACGACCAGCAGGAACAGTCCAAGGGTCACGACGGTAATCGGGAAGGTCAGCACGACCAGGATCGGCCGCACAAAGGCGTTGACCAGGCCCAGAATGATGGCGGCGGCGATGAGCGACCCCGTGCTGGTGAAGTCCACGCCCGGCACGACCTGGGCGGACAGCCACAGGCCCGCCATAGTGACCAGCGCCTGGATGATGAAACGGATCATGACGTGCCTCGTTACGTTCAAGCGTGACCATAATGCATGGCGTGGGCGAAGGCTCCCCCTCCGTGGACAGCGCTGCTATCGAAGGTTCGAACCGCACGGAGACCGCTCATGAGCCTGCACGGCGCCTATGACACCAACAACATCTTCGCCAAGATCCTGCGCGGCGACATTCCGTCGGTGAAGGTGTGGGAGGACGACCACGTCCTGGCCTTCATGGACGTGTTTCCCCAGTCGGAAGGCCACGTCCTGATCATCGCCAAACAGTCCCAGGCGCGTAATCTGCTGGAGATCGAGCCCGAGGTGCTGGCCCGCATGACCGCCGCCCTGCAACGCACGGCCAAGGCGGTCGAGAAAGCGCTGAAGCCTAAAGGCCTGTCGATCCTGCAGTTCAACGGCGAGGCGGGCGGACAGACGGTCTTCCATCTGCATTTCCACATCGTGCCGCGCTGGGCCGATCGTGAGATGAAGGGTCACGGCCATGCGCCGATGGCGGATACGGCGACCTTGCGGGCGCTGGCCGACCAGATCGCGGCCGAACTGGACTAGGTGACGCGGCGCTTTTCCAGCTTCCGGGCCAGGGTGCGGCGGTGCATGCCCAACCGCCGCGCCGCCTCGGAGATGTTGAAGTCGGTCTCCACCAGCGTCTCGTGGATCCGCTCCCACTCCAGCGTCTTGATCGAAGTGGGGCGCGTGCCCAGCGGCGTCTCGGCGTCGCCGTCCGCCCGGCCGAACGCGGTTTCGATGTCATCGGTGCTGGCGGGCTTGGCCAGATAGTGCCGGGCGCCCAGCTTGATCGCCTCGACCGCCGTGGCGATGCTGGCGAAGCCGGTCAGGACGACGATGTTCATCTCGGGATCGAAAGCGTGCAAAGCCTCGACGCAGGTCAGGCCGGAATGGCCGCCCAGCTTCAGATCGACGACCGCATAGCCGGGGCGATGCGTCTTCAGCACCTCGGTCATCTGGTCGGGACTGGCGGCGCTGACGACCGTATAGCCACGCCGTTCGAACGAGCGTCGCAGGGTGGTCGAAAACGATTCGTCGTCCTCGACGATCAGCAGCAATCTGGCGTCATCGGTCATGCGCGATCTCGTGTGTCGGAGCCAACGCCGAAAGCGGCAGGGTGAGACGCACTTCTGCGCCGCCCGCCGGGGGATTGGAGGCTTCTACCCGTCCGCCCAGCGACCGGATCACATTCATGAGCAGAAAGAGGCCAAGACCGGCGCCGGGCCTGGGCTTGGTGGAGTTGTAGGGCTTGCCCCAGGCCTGAAGGATCGCCGGCGGAAAGCCCGGTCCGTCGTCGCGGACCGCGATGCCGAAATCCTCGTCCGTGCGTGTCGTGGTCACGGTGATGCGGCTCGCTCCGGCCTCGACCGCATTGTCGAACAGCACGCCCAGCACCTGACGCAGGGCCGGGTCGGCGATGATCGGCGGGTTCTGGGCCAGTTCATCGCGGATTTGCACCGCCACACCGTCGCCGCTCCAACTGGCCACCACATCGGCGACGAACGCCCGCAGGGTCGTGCGCTCGGGCGCCTGTCCCCTCGCCTCGCCGGCCGACATCAGGATGCCGGTGACGATGGCCTTGCAGCGTTCGACCTCGGCCCGCATCACCGTCATGTCCTGTGCCAGATCGGCATCGTGGGTCAGGGCCGGCATACGCTTCCAGTCGCTGAGGATCACCGACAGCGAAGCCAGCGGCGTTCCCAGCTCATGCGCTGCGCCCGACGCCAGCAGGCCCATGCGAACGATATGGTCATGCTCGGCCGTCTGCTGGCGCAGGGCGGCCATGGAGGCGTCGCGCTCGCGCAGGTTCTGGCTGATCCGGGTGACGAACAGCACCAGCAGCACGGCCATCAGCACGAAACAGATCAGACTGCCCTGAAGATAGAGGCTGAGCAGCGAATCCTCGCGCGCCGGCGGCAGGTTCAGCGGGCGGGAATGCAGGCCCAGCCCGGCGAAACACAGGCTGGTGATGGCGATCAGCCCCCAGGCATAGACCGGCGCCAGCAGCACGGCCCCAAGAACGACTTGCAGCAGATACAGCGCCACGAACGGATTGGCCGCGCCCCCGGTCAGGAAAAGCAGCCAGGTCAGGGCCGCCACATCCGCCAACAGGGCGATCATCAGCGCCTGGTCCTCGACCTCCTGCGTGCGCACGGTCAACGGCGCACTGACCAGATTGACCAGCACCAGACCCGCCGGCGCCGCCAGCAACCACAGCACCGGCAGCGGGATCCGCATCACGTACTGGACCAGCAGGATCGTCGCCACCTGCCCGGCGACCGCCAACCAGCGCAACTGGATCAGCAGCAGCATGTTGCGGCGGTTGGCCCCGCCGTGGGTCGCGACACCACCTCTGAGCCCCAGGCCCAGCAGTCTTTGCAAAGTTGTCGTCGTCACGACCTGTTGCGCCTGCCGTCGCGCAGGAACAGCCACAGACCGACCGAAGTCAGCAGCGCCATGCCGAACCAGGTCAGTGCATAGACCAGATGGCTGTTGGCGAAGCGGATCACCGTCAGTCCTCCGCGCGGCCATCCGCCTGGGTTCGGGCTGGCGTCCGCATCGATAAAATAGGGCGCGACGCGCGTCAGGTCGCGCCGCGCCGCGATCGCCGCGACGTCGCGAGAGCGCCAACGATCACCGGCCGGATCATTGGCGCGCAGGAAGCCGCCCTTGGGCTCGGTGATCCGGAGCAGTCCGGTCACCTTCTGCGCCCCCCCGACCTGACCATCGGCGCGAACGGCCGGATCGCGTCGGCCAGCGGGCACAAAGCCTCGATTGATCAGGACGGTGAAGCCCCGGTCGTCGACCAGAGGCGTCACGACCCAGAAGCCGCCACCGGCGTCGGTCACCGCCTGAACCAGGGTTTCCTTGTCGTGCAGGAATCGACCGCGAACAACGACACGGCGGTACTGATCCTTGTCGCGCGTCACGCCGGCCCATTGGGTCGGGCCAGGCGATGGGACGGCGGCCGCGTGAACGCGAGCATCGACCTGGGCGATCAGATTGGTCTTCCAGGCCAGGCGCTGAACCTGCCACCCGCCCAGCGCCAGAAAGCCGACGAACAGCGCCAGGCCCGCGACCACGACCGCCATGCGGAAGGATAGCGAACGTCTGGCCTTGCCGCCGGCCGGCACTGAGGACGGGTCCGTGATCTCGACCTCAGCCGCCCATCTGAGCCATGTCGTGCGTCATGGGCATCATATTGGTGTTCAGGTGGTACATGACCCACAGCGAACCCGACAGGGCGATGACCACCACGATGATCGTGAAGATCAGCGCCAGCATGATCCAGCCGCCCTCGGACTTGGAGTTCATGTGCAGGAAGTAGATCATGTGCACCACGATCTGCACCACGGCGAAGCCCATAACGATCAGGGCCGTCGCCTGGGTCGGCAGGACGCCGGTCATGACCAGGGCGAACGGGATGGCCGTCAGGATCACTGACAGCACGAAGCCGATCATGTAGCTCTTGAAGGAGCCGTGATTGTGCCCCTCGTGACCCAGGTGGTCGGTCTCGTGAGACTCCGGCGAATGGTCGTTCATGTCGGCGCTCATCGCAGCATGCCCAGCAGATAGACGAAGGTGAAGACGCCGATCCAGATGACGTCCAGGAAGTGCCAGAACATGGACAGGCACATCAGTCGGCGTTTGTTGGCGGGGATCAGGCCCTTCATGCTGACTTGAACCATCAGCGTCACCAGCCAGATGATGCCGAAGGTGACGTGCAGGCCGTGGGTGCCCACCAGGGTGAAGAAGGCCGACAGGAAGGCGCTGCGTTGCGGCGTCGCGCCCTCATGGATCAGGTGCGCGAACTCGTAGAGTTCGATCCCCAGGAACGCCAGGCCGAACAGGCCGGTGATCGCCAGCCAAACGAGCGTCTGACGCTGGTTGTTTCGATCCATCGCCAGCATGGCGAAGCCATAGGTGATCGACGAGAACAGCAGCATGGCGGTGTTGATTGCCACCAGCTCCAGGTCGAACAGCTCCTTGGGCCCCGGCCCGGCGGCGTAGTTGCCGCCCAGCACGCCGAACACGGCGAACAGCATCGCAAAGATGAGGCAGTCGCTCATCAGATAGAGCCAGAAGCCCAGCATGGTGCTGGAGCCTTCCTCGTGGTGCGGCTCCTCTTCCAGGTGGAAGACGGTCCGGTCGATCTCGGTCGCAGTCGCGCTCATGATCAGGCCTCCGTTCCGGCCAGGGCGCGGGTGCGCGCCTCTTCTGTCGCGCGGACCTCATCCTCGGGGATGTAATAGTCGCGCTTGTAGTTGAAGGTATGGCCGATCGAGACGGCCAGCACCCCGATGAAGCTGATGGCGGCCAGCCACCAGATGTACCAGATCAAGGCCAGCCCCATCACCAGGCACAGGCCCGAGATGATGATCCCCGCCCCGGTGTTCGAGGGCATGTGGATCGCCTTGTAGCCGTTCAGCGGACGCTGATAGCCCTGCTTCTTCATGTCCCACCAGGCGTCGGCGTCATGGACGTACGGCGTGGCGGCGAAGTTGTAGGCCGGCGGCGGCGACGAGGTCGCCCACTCCAGCGTGCGGCCGCCCCACGGGTCGCCCGTTGTGTCGCGCAGCTTGTCGCGGTTGATGATCGACACGGCGAACTGGATGAACATGGCCGCGATGCCCAGGGCGATGACGCCGGCGCCGATGGCGGCGATGACGAACCAGATCTGAAGCGAGGGATCGTCGAACACCCGCATCCGGCGCGTCACGCCCATCAGACCCAGCACGTACAGCGGCAGGAAGGCCAGCCAGAAGCCGGGCACCCAGCACCAGAAGCTGATCAGACCCCACTTCTTGTCGAGCTTGAAGCCGAAGGCTTTGGGCCACCAGAAGTTGATCGCCGCGAAGAGGCCAAACAGCACGCCGCCGATAATGACGTTGTGGAAGTGGGCCACCAGGAATAGCGAGTTGTGCAGCACGAAGTCGGCCGGCGGCACCGCCAGCAGCACGCCCGTCATCCCGCCGATCACGAAGGTCAGCATGAAGGCGACCAGCCACATCATCGGCAGCTCGAACCGGATGCGCCCGCGGTACATCGTGAACAGCCAGTTGAAGATCTTCGCGCCCGTCGGGATCGAGATGATCATCGTCGTGATGCCGAAGAAGCTGTTCACCGAGGCTCCCGAGCCCATGGTGAAGAAGTGGTGCAGCCAGACCAGGTAGGACAGGATCGTGATGACGACCGTGGCGTAGACCATGGAGGTATAGCCGAACAACTTCTTGCCCGAAAAGGTCGAGGCGATCTCCGAGAAGACGCCGAACAGCGGCAGGATCAGGATGTAGACCTCGGGGTGACCCCAGATCCAGATCAGATTCACGTACATCATCGGGTTGCCGCCGAAGTCGTTCGTGAAGAAGTTGGTGCCGACGTAACGGTCCAGCGTCAGCAGGGCCAGGACGGCGGTCAGGACCGGGAAGGACGCCACGATCAGCACGTTGGTGCACAGCGAGGTCCAGGTGAAGACCGGCATCTTCATCATACCCATGCCGGGCGCGCGCATCTTCACGATCGTCGCGATCAGGTTGATGCCGGACAGCGTCGTCCCGACCCCCGCGATCTGCAACGCCCATATGTAGTAGTCGACCCCGACGCCGGGGCTGTAACCGATGCCCGACAGCGGCGGATAGGCCAGCCAGCCGGTGCGCGCGAACTCGCCCACGAACAGCGAGGCCATGACGATGATGGCGCCGGCCGTGGTCATCCAGAAGCTGAAGTTGTTCAGGAAGGGGAAGGACACGTCGCGCGCGCCGATCTGCAACGGCACGACGTAGTTCATGATGCCCGTCACCAGCGGCATGGCCACGAAGAAGATCATGATCACGCCGTGGGCCGTGAAGATCTGATCATAGTGGTGCGCGTTCAGATAACCTTCGGACCCACCGAAGGCCATCGCCTGTTGCAGGCGCATCATGATGGCGTCGGCGAAGCCGCGCACGAACATGATCAGACCCAGGATCATGTACATGATCCCGATCTTCTTGTGGTCCACCGTGGTGAACCATTCCTTCCAGAGATAGCCCCACAGCTTGAAATAGGTCAGGGCGCCGAACAGGGCGAGGCCGCCCAGCAGCACGACCGACATGGTCACGACCAGGATCGGCTCGTGCAACGGCAAAGCCTCAAGCGTGAGGCGCCCGAAGATTAGCGGAATGAGTTGATCAGCGTTCATCGACTGTGTTCACTCAGGCGTTGGGGGCGGAACGGACGTCGGTCGGAACCGGCCCCGTGGCGAAGGGATTGCGGGCCAGCGTCGTCAGCGAGGCCATCGGAGTCTGAACGGGCGACAACCCCTGCCCGGTCAGGCGCTCCAGGCTGGTCGGTCCGGCGACCGTATCCAGTTCGGCGCGGCGCATGCGGTCGGCTGCCGCCGCTTCGGCCTGCAGCGGGGTGCAGATCGTCATGACGTAGCTGTCGTTAGAGCCGAAGTAGGCGGGCGATTTTCCGCGACCGGCGTATTTGTCATAGACCAGCGGCATGGTGTTGCGCACCGACGCCATGGACAGGCCGCCCTGTTTGTCGATGGCCATCATCTCGCCCATGCACATCTTGCCCGGCTCGACGCACATGTTGAGGATCGCGTCCCACAGCGCGCCGTCCACGGCGCCGAAGCGCATGACCGGCACCTTCTCGCTGGGCTTTTCCAGCTCCAGATAGCGATCGCGGTCCAGCGTCTGGCCGCCCTGGCGCACGCCGGCGATCCATTGGTCGAACTCGGACTGATCCAGGCCGTGGAAGGCGAAGCGCATGTGCGAGAAGCCGTCGCCGGAATAGTTGGCCGAGAAGCCTTCGTATTCGCCCGGACGGTTGATGACGGCGTGCAGCTTCGTTTCCATGCCCGGCATGGCGTAGATCTGACCGGCCAGGGCGGGAATGTAGAAGCTGTTCATCACCGAGGACGAGGTGATGTGGAAACGGATCGGACGGTCAACAGGCGCGGCCAGCTCATTGACGGTGGCGACGCCGTATTGTGGGTAGATGAACATCCACTTCCAGTCGAGCGCGACGACGTTGACCTGCAACGGCTCGACGCTTTCTTCGACGGCTTGGCCCGGCTTGATCCGGTCGATCGGACGATACGGGTCCAGCAGGTGGGTGCCGGCCCAGGTCAGGGCGCCCAGGCAGATAATGATCATCAGCGGCGCGGCCCAGATGACCAGCTCCAACGACGTGGAGTGGTCCCAGTCGGGACGGTAGTCGGCCTCGGCCTCCTTGTTCGACGCTCGATACTTCCAGGCGAAGAAGACGATCAGACCCATCACTGGCACGATGATGATCAGCATCAGCAGGGTCGAGATCATCAGCAGATCGCCCTGCTGGGACGCGACGTCGCCGGCAGGGTTGAGGACGACCAGGTTGCAGGCCGACAGCAGGGCCACGAAGGGCGCGAGCAAAAGTAGGCGCAGACGGCGCAAGGCGGATCCAATCGAAAAGCGTCGGGCGAGGGGGAGGCGCCGCGACGGTTGGCGTTCGTAGGCGGCGGGATACTCAAGCTCAATCAGGAACGACATTGGGCAATATGTCCTATCCTCACGAGGCCGCTTTCATCGCAAAGGGCGCCCGGTCATAATGCGGCGACCTGCCGTACGGCCGATAATTCAGTCTCACACGGAGCGACCAAGCCCATGTCCGCCTCGACGACCCCTTCGTCAGAGTCGCTGGAACGCGACGCCGCCGCCCTTCACACGGGCCATGGCAAGGTTGACGCCGGCGAGATCGCCATCGGCGTCATTATCGGCCGAACTTCCGAGTTTTTCGACTTCTTTGTTTACGCCATCGCTTCGGTGGTCGTTTTCCCGCAGTTGATCTTCCCCTATGCCGGCGCGGTGGGCGGCACCCTGCTCTCCTTCGCCGTCTTCGCCCTGGCTTTCCTGGCCCGGCCGCTGGGCACCGTCCTGTTCATCGCCATCGACCGCAAGTTCGGACGCGGCGCCAAGCTGACGACCGCCCTGCTGCTGCTGGGCACCTCCACCGTGTCTGTGGCCTTCATCCCCGGATATGAGAGCATCGGCATGTGGGCGCCGGTGCTGCTGGCCCTCACCCGTATCGGCCAGGGCGTCGCCCTGGGCGGCACCTGGGACGGTCTGGCCTCGCTGCTGGCGCTGAACGCGCCCGAGAAGAAGCGCGGCTGGTACGCCATGATCCCGCAACTCGGCGCGCCCATCGGCCTGCTGGTGGCCTCGGCCCTGTTCGCCTTCTTCCTGAACACGCTGTCGGCCCCTGACTTCCTGGATTGGGGCTGGCGCTATCCGTTCTTCGTGGCCTTCGCCATCAACGTCGTGGCCCTGTTCGCGCGCCTGCGCATTGTGGTGACGCCAGCCTTCCAGAAGCTGTTCGAGACACGCGAGCTGCAACCCACGCCGATCAGCCAGGCCCTGCGCGACGAAGGCCCCAAGATCGCCATCGGCGCTTTCGCGCCGCTCGCCAGCTTCGCCATGTTCCACATGGTCACCGTCTTCCCCCTGTCGTGGGTATTCCTGTTCACCAAGGAAACGCCGGTCCGCTTCCTGCTGATCGAGATGGTGGGCGCCGTCTTCGGCCTGCTGGCCATCCTCGCATCGGGCATTCTGGCCGACCGCTACGGCCGCCGGACCTTGCTGGCGATCACGGCCGCCGGCATCGCCGCCTTCTCCGGCTTTGCGCCGCAACTGCTGAACGGTGGCCCGGTCGGCGAGCTGACGTTCATGATCTCCGGCTTCATCCTGCTGGGCCTGTCGTTCGGCCAGGCCTCGGGCCCGGTGGCGTCCAGCTTCAGCCTTACCAACCGCTACACTTCGTCCGCCCTGACCTCGGACCTGGCCTGGCTGTTCGGCGCCGGCTTCGCGCCCCTCGCGGCCCTGTGGATCTCCAGCCAGTTCGGCCTGATCGCCGCCGGCGCCTATCTGCTCTCGGGCGCCATCTGCACCTTGCTGGCCCTGTGGCTGAACCGCGAACTAGCCCGCAGCTCCTCCGACAAGGACCGCGCCAAGACGGCCTGATCTTTCAGGTCACGCACAAACAGACACGGCCCGCAGTCGCCTGCGGGCCGTGTTGCGTTTGGAGCAGATCGTTGTGAGCCGCAGCGGCAGCTTCAGTTGGGGCGGCTGTCCGTCGACGGCTTGAAGGTGGTGTCGAAATGACAGCCGTCCTCGTAGCGTGAAGCCGCCACCTGACACAGCGTGGCAACGTCAGCGGGCGTCGGCTTCACGCCCTCGTCCAGCCAGCGCATCATCGCCTGGAAAAGACCGACGTACTCTGGCGGCGATAGGCGGCTATGTTCGGACTCGTCTGTGAACGTCTGGACCAACAGGTCCGATCGTCCCGCCGCGGCGACCGTCTCCCTGTAAAGCGCGTCGTTGGAGACGAAGGCTGTCGCATCGTTTTTGGCGTGGATCGTCAGCGTCGGCGCCACGATCAGACCGCTGAGATCCGCGTCGTAGGCCAAGCGCGCCACACCCATCGGATCAGCCGCGAACCGCTGAACGCCAGCGTTCAACGCCTCGTCGTCGTGCGAACCCTGATAGACCGTATGGCTGTTGTCGAAGGGGTTCAGCCCGTCAAGACGGCGCAAAACCATGTCGCGGAACAGGAAGGTCGCCCAGGCCAGATGCGGAACCAACTGTTCCTCGTTCACGCCCGTCACGGCCAGGATATCCGCCAGATTGTGCTTCTGATCAGCCGACCTCTCAGCAAGCGGCAGGCCCACGCCCGTGCAGGTTTTGACCCGCTCCGCCAACTGCGCCCGGTTTAGATCGCTTTCTAGCGGCAGCCCCTGCCAAAGCGGATATCGGGGCTCGTTCGGAAGCGGATGGTTGTTGCAGTAGAACTGATAAACCGCTCTCAGATCGGCGCGAAAGCGGTAGGTGCGAGTCCCGCCGCCGATTACGCCGTTGGTCAGGACGACGCCGTCCCACATGACCTGTCCCTCGGCATCGCGGGCGTAGAGCTCAGCCGTCTTGGCCGCGACGTTGCCGCCCCAGGACTGGCCATGCACCAGAGTTCGACGTGGCTTGCCGAAGGCATTCCAGAAAATCTGGCGCAGATCGTCCGTATCTTCCGCCGCCATCCGTACGCCATAGCCGCCACGGCGATAGGTCGAGCCCGCCCAGGCGAAACCTTCCTTCACCGTCATGGAGAACCGCTCCATGTCCTCCAGCGGATCGTTTGGTTCTGGTGCGCTGGTGCGGGGTCCGCCATGCGCGTGAACGATCAGGGCGCCATTCCAGTCCTGAGGCACGGCGATCCAATAATAGCCGCCTTTAACCGCCCTGCCCGACCAGCACCGCGTCTGCTGCGGCACGAAGTCCGGGCAATCGGCCGGCGCGGGCGCAGGATCGACAACCGCCGTGACGGCCGTCTGCGTTTCCTTCGCCTGCGTCATCGGCGCGATGCCTGCCCAGGCTGCGACCAGCGCACCCAGAGATCGAACGAGACGGTCGGTCATCGCGCCTCTCCCCTCTTAGAACGTCTTGGAGATGTTGGCGTACCAGTAGCGGCCGTAGGGATTGTAGAGCGCACCCAGATAGCCCGATGAAGTCAACGGCGGCTGCTCGTCAGTGATGTTACGAGCCCCCAGGCGAACCGTTGTGCCGGACGCAAAGCCAGCGTTGTCGCCGAACTCATACTGACCATACAGATTGCCAGTGATCTGACTATCGACCTGCCAGGGATCGCCCTGGGCGCTGAGGAAGCCGGTTTCGGTGACGGCGCTGTTGTATTGGGTGAATGCGCCCACCTGCCATGGCCCTTGCGACCAGGTGAACGAGCCCGTCACCCGCCATTCCGGCCGGCCGTTGCGAGCCAGCAGGGTCTGAGAGATCGGCAGCGGTGTATTCGCGTTGATCTGACCGGCTTCACGCGCCGCGAACAGCGACTCGACCAAGGGGCCCGGAGAACGGTCGAACTTCGTCAGATGCGCCGCATTCACGCTGGCGCGGAAGTTGCCCCAGGGCGTGCCGCGCAGTCGCCACTGAAGACCGATGTCGAGACCCTCCACCGTCTGCGGCAGCAGGTTGATGAACCGGTCTTCGACCGAGACGATCTGTCCGACGGGAGTGATTCCGCTCCCCTGGAAGAAGGCGATGTCGTCGGCCGTCACCGCCGCCCGGTTGACGTTGTCGTTCCGCGTGCCGTTCAGGATGTTCAGGTAGTCCAGCACGACGTTCGACTGCGCGCCCAGCAGACCGACGATCTTCTCTTGCTCGATCTTCCAGCGGTCCAGCGTGAAAGTGAAGCGGCCGAACTGCTCGGGAATGAACCAGGGCTGCAACACCAGACCGATGGACTGGTTGGTGCTTTCCTCAGGCTGAAGCTCGGGATTGCCCGACACCAGCAGCGAGGCGCTGGCGGGTTGCGAACATTGGTTGAAGTTGGTGATCCGACCCAGCCGCAAATCGGCCTCGCAGCGGATGTAATCGTTATTGGTGGACAGACGCCCGTACTGCGCCGCGTTGGTCTGTTCCAGGTTCGGGGCGCGGAAACCCTCGGAATAGGAGCCTCGGACGCGTACGCCTTCGACCAAATCCCAGGCCATGGCGATCTTGGGCTTAGCCACATCGCCGAAGTCGGAATAGTGCTCGTATCGACCGGCCAGTTGGAAATCGAGACTGCGAACAAGCGGGATGTTCATCTCCGGCGAAACGACAGGCACCGCAAACTCGACATAGGCCGAATAGACCTCGCGCTTGCCGTAGGTATCGGGGTTTGAACTGACCGCAGCGATGTTGGACTGGCTGATCTCGCCCGACACGCTGTCGCGGAAGACGTTGGTGCCGTCCAGATCAGCGTCGCGGTCGTCACGCTGGGTCTCACGGCGCGCCTCGACGCCCAGAGCCATACCGACAGGTCCGCCCGGCAGGGTGAAGACATCGGGACGGCTGACCTTGAAGTCCCACAGCGCCAGCGTGGTCTTGGACACCCGCGTCAGGTCGGTCGTGATGGCGTCGATCGCGGCCTGAGAACTGGGCGTGCAGTCGCCAAAGCTGGTGTCGTTCACACACCCGCCGCTGAACGGATTGTAGGCGTCGGGCGTCGACAGGGCGAGATTGGCCTGAAGCGCGGTCAGATTGACGGCGTTCGAGCTGTCGGTGGCCTCGGCTTCCGAATACAGCAGCGCGCTTTCCCAATCGAAGCCGCGCCATTCGCCCCGCAGGCCGCCCAAGAAGCGGGACTGCCAGTTGTCGACATCCACCACCTGGGCGCCCAGATCGTTGAAGCGATACCGAACCAGCTTAACGGCCGTCCCGGTTGTGGGGACGTTTGTCAGGCCAGCGAGACGATTGGGATTGCGCGTGCCGTCGGCGAAGGTGACGGGACCGAACGGATTCCAGTAGTTGCTGGCTGGGATCCAGAGCGGGTTCAGCAGGATGGTGGGCGGCTGAATGTTCTGGGTCGATGCCGTGTAATAGCCGAGTTCACCAAAGGCCGTGACGCCGTTGTCGAGATCGTAGTGACCCGACACGAACAGGTTCAACCGTTCGATATCCGGCGATTGGGTGGTGCCCCGCGCCCCGTCATAGCGCAACTCGCGGCCAGCGCCGCTGTAGCTGATATTGCCGCTGGCCAGGCAAACATCACCCCCAACCGGCGCGGTGCAGCCGAAGCTGGAAGGCTGATTGTGGAAGGCGCCGGCGCCGGTCGTCAGAGCAGTCGTGCCCCGACGGACCTGGAATGGTGTCTGGAAGTTGGCCCAGGCTGTATAGGAAGAGCGCCCATCGGTGTCGGTCGAATTCTCATAGCCCGGCACGTTGGCGAACAGGCTGCGGCGGTCGTCAGAGGCGGTATAGGGTTCGTCGCTGGCCTGCTGGGCGGTGCGGTTGGTGTAGTCGAGGAAGCTCGACAGATTGCCCCGCTCGAAATCCTTGCCTGCGAACATACCGAAGGTGAACTCTCGGCGATGCGTACCCTCCGCGCCGCCGTACTGGGCCTTCATCTCCAAGCCATCGAAATCCTGCTGAAGCACAGTGTTCACGACGCCCGCGACCGCATCCGCGCCATAGATGGCGGCGGCGCCGTCCAACAGAACCTCTAACCGCTCCAACCCCGAGACCGGAATGGCGTTGGAGTTGTAGCTGAGCACCGGCACCGTGCCGGTGTCGGACGTCCCTTGGCTCGTGGGGTGCTGAACGATCCGACGTCCGTTCAAGAGCACCAGGGTGTTGCCCACGCCCAGCGAGCGCAGATTGACCGAGTTGACGTCGCCTCGCGCTGCGTTCGAGGTTTGAGGATTGTTGGCGCTGGAGAACAGCACATCACCCATCTGGGGAATGGACCGCAGCAGATCATCGCCGCTGACGGCGCCGGTCGCGATGATTTCTTCCTGCGTGACGACGGTTACCGGTAGAGCCGCCGTGGTGGAGGCGCCGCGGATTTGAGAGCCGACGACGACGATGTCCTCGACCTGCGCCGCCTCGCCCTCCTGCGCTGGCGTGGACTGAGGCGTGGCGTCCTGAGCCAGAGCCGCTCCCGCCGAGATCAGCAGGACAGCCGAGGCCGCGCCCGCCATCAGTGCGAACTTGGATTGCATCTTCATGTTTCCTCCTCCCGGGCCGTCGTTATGTCGGCGGTCCCGTCATTCAAAAGTCGTCCTCGCCGTCAGTCCTTGGCGAGAACCAGATCGTCTCCAGGCCCCGCCGCAGGGTCAGGCAGCGCCGCAACCGGCAAGGGATGTCCGTCCAGCGCGGCCGTCAGGGCGTCGCGATCCAGCGCGTTTTCCCAGCGGGCCACGACGATGGTGGCCACGGCGTTGCCGATGAAGTTGGTCAGGGCCCGGCATTCGCTCATGAAGCGATCGATGCCCAGGATCAGCGCCATGCCGGCGACTGGCACATCCGGCACGACCGACAGGGTCGCCGCCAAGGTGATGAAGCCCGCGCCCGTGATGCCCGCCGCGCCTTTTGAGCTGAGCATGGCGACCAGCAGAAGCGTGATCTGCTGCCAGATGGTGAGTTCGATGTTCAGCGCCTGAGCAATGAACAGAGCCGCCATCGTCATATAGATATTGGTGCCGTCCAGATTGAACGAATAGCCGGTCGGCACGACTAGGCCGACGACCGACTTGGCGGCGCCCGCGCGTTCCATCTTGCAGATCAGGCTGGGCAAAGCCGCTTCTGAACTGGAAGTGCCCAGCACCAGCAGAAGCTCTTCCTTGAGGTAACGTATCAGCTTGAGAATGTTGAAGCCGTTGGCGACGCCCACCAGCCCCAGCACGCCCACGACGAAAATGATCGCCGTGACGTAAAAGGTCACGATCAAGGCGGCCAGATTGGCGATCGATGCGATGCCGTAGGCGCCGATCGTAAAGGCGAAGGCTCCGAAGGCGCCGATGGGCGCGGCCTTCATCACGATGGCGACCAGCTTGAACACGGCAAGGCTGAGCGTCTCGAACAGATCGACCACAGGCTGGGCCCGCTCTCCCACCAACGCCAGGGCGAGGCCAAACAGGATCGACACGAACAGAACCTGCAGGATGTTGCCGGTCGAGAAGGCGCTGACCAGCGTGTCGGGAATGACGCCCATCAGGAAGCCGACGATCGTGCTCTCGTGCGCGGCCGCCGCATACTGCTCGACGGCGCCGGCGTTCAACGTCGTCGGGTCGATGTTCAGACCATGGCCCGGACGCACCAGATTGGCGATGATCAGGCCCACGATCAGAGCCAGAGTCGAGAAGACCAGGAAGTAGGCGAAGGCCTTGGCGGCGACGCGACCGACGCTTCCAAGATCACGCATGCCCGCGATTCCGGTCACAATGGTCAGGAAGATCACTGGCGCGATGACCATCTTCACCAGTTTGATGAATCCGTCGCCCAGCGGCTTCAGGCTTTCGCCGAATGTCGGCCAGAAGTGACCGATCAGAGCGCCGAGCGCGATAGCGATCAGCACCTGGAAATACAGGTGGCGATAGAACGGCCGGCGAACGACCGGCGCGGCCTCTGACGGTATTGAGATCACGAAGGGCTCCTGATGTGCGGGGGTGATCCCGCAGTTTCCTCGATGGGCGCGATCTTCGCCACGCTCCGTTGATTAGAGCTTCCAACGAGAACCATCATCGCGAAAGCGATTGATCGAACGTCTCCATCTTTATGATAACCAAGCACTTCCTATGAAAGCGGGAGCGTTTATCGAGATATCTGTGCGGTTTTTCGCCCAGGCGACTGGCCCTTACGGGCGATTATCCGCACACTAGGAATGTGCAGCATTCACCTGTCATAGGCTCGGCTCGAAAACCTTGGCGCTCCCGTTGGCTGATAACGGCGGGAGCTTGGTTCACGATTGCCGTCCTGGCGGCTTTCGGGGCGGGCGAGGTCGCTCGGCGTGACGCTAGTATTGAACTGGCTCGGCAGACAGAGGCGGCCGCCGCCCTGCACGCGGCCGTGCTACGCAGCGAACTGGAGAAGCACCGCTCCCTGCCCCTGGCGTTGGCGAGCGATCCCGACATCGCCGCCCTGCTGAGCTCCCCGCAGACTGCCAAGGGCGATCCTGTCAGCCTTAAACTGGAGACTTTGGCGCGTCAGACACGGGCCGCCGCCATCTATATCATCGACGCCAACGGCCGAACCCGCGCCGCCAGCAACTGGCGCCTGCCGACCAGTTTCGTCGGCGCCGACTATGGGTTTCGCCCTTATTTTATCAACGCCATGCGCCAGGGCCAGGCGGAGTTCTTCGCCTTGGGCACCGTGTCCGGCCGACCCGGGCTCTATCTGGCGCGGCGCGTTGACGGGTCGAGCAACTCCGCCGTGGGCGTCGTCGTGGTCAAAGTCGAGTTCGCCACTCTCGAGGCCGAATGGCGCGCGTCAGGTGAGCCGGCCTACGTTGTCGATCCCGGCGGCGTCGTGCTGATCACCAGCGTGCCGGCATGGCGTTTCCGCACCACAGAAGCGCTGGACGAACGTCGACGGCGGCTGACATTGACCGATCAGACGCTTCAACCCGAGGCGTTGCGCCCCCTCCCCTTCGTAACGCCCCCCAATGATCGACCGCGTCTGATCCAGGCTCCAGTCGATGGCCGCGAGCAGCGCTGGATGCATGCGGCGATCCCAACGGAGACGCCCGGCTGGACTCTGCACCTGCTGTCGCCGGATCGCGGATCCATTGGGACGGCCGTCGCAACCGCGCGGGCGCTTGCGGCCCTGATCGTCACCCTGCTGGCAGGCGTCATCGTCGTGCTCCTGCGTCGTCGGCATCAGGCCCTTATCCGCGCTCGTGCCGAGGAAGAGGCGCGGCTGGAACTGGAGAGGCTGATTGACGAACGCACCCACGAGCTTCGTGACGCCAATGCCGCCCTTAATCGCCAGATCGAGGAACGCCGCCAAGCCGAGACCGCACGCGAACTGCTGCGTGACGAACTGGTCCAAGCCAGCAAACTCGCCGCCCTGGGGCAGATCGTCGCCAGCGTGGCGCATGAGATCAACCAACCCGTCGCCGCTATCCAGACCCAGGCAGAGACCGCCGGCGTTCTGCTTGACCGCGACGACCCCGCCAAGGCGCGCGGCGCGTTGGCGCGGATCAGCGACCTGACCCAGCGCATCGGCGCCATCACCGAGGGCCTAAGGGTCTTTTCCAGAAAGTCAGATCCCAAAATCGGCATCGTCCGTCTGGAAGACGCGATCTACGGCGCCTTGCTGTTAACGCGCGGCCGATTGGACGAGGGCGGCGTCGAATTGATCCGCGAAGGCGACGCAGACGTCACAGTACGCGCCGACCGCTTTCGCCTGGAACAGGTGATCGTCAATCTGGTCAAGAACGCTTCAGAAGCGCTGGAAGGCTGCGATCGGCCGCGACTAACGCTGAAGGTCTCGCGCGACAAGGACCGTGTTCGATTGAGCATTTCCGACAATGGTCCCGGCGTCCCGCCCGCTGTGCGCGCCCAACTGTTCACGCCCTTTGTCACCACACGCGCAAATGGCCTCGGCTTGGGTTTGGTCATCTGTCGAGATCTGATCGCCGGTTTCGGCGGCGAGCTCGACTTGGTCGACGAGGACGTCGGCGCGACCTTTGTCGCCACGTTGAGGATCGCATGATGGAGTTTGCCCGCCCCACTGCCGTCGCCCTGATCGAGGACGACGCCGATTTCCGCCATGCCTTGGTCGAGCGCCTGACCTTGGAAGGTTACGACGTCCGCCCTTTTCCAGGGGCCGAACCTGCATTGAGAGCGATCGACGCCGATTTCCCGGGCGTTGTGATCACCGACCTGCGGATGCCCGGCCTTGATGGCCGCCAGTTGCTCAGCCGCCTGCAGGCATTGGACGCGGCCCTGCCGATCATCATGATCACTGGCCATGGCGACATCACCGACGCCGTCGCAGCGATAAAGGATGGCGCCTACGACTTCGTCGCCAAGCCCTTTCCGTTTGAGCGCCTTCAGGACAGCTTGAACCGCGCGCTGGAAAAACGCGGCCTGGTGCTGGAAAACCGTCGTTTGCTGGCGATGGCCTCCGAAAGCGGACAGGAACTGCCTTTGGCGGGATCGTCTCGCGCCATCACCGCACTTCGCGCCACCATCGCCCAGATCGCCGACGCCCGGATGGACGTGTTGATCGAAGGCGAAACTGGGACGGGAAAGGAGGCTGTTGCGCGCGCCCTGCACAATGGCGGCCGGCGACGATTGGCGCCGTTCGTCGCCGTCAACTGCGGCGCCCTGCCTGACGGGCTGATCGAAAGCGAATTGTTCGGACACGAACTCGGCGCCTTCGCCGGAGCCTTGCGCCGCCGGGTCGGACACGTTGAACGGGCGCACAACGGCTCACTGTTTCTGGACGAGGTCGAGAGCATGCCTCTGACCGTTCAGGTCAAGATTCTGCGTGTCCTAGAGGAACGCGAGGTCCATCCCATCGGTGCCAACGAGCCCCGCGCCTTAGATTTGCGTGTGCTGGCCTCCTCAAAGATCGATCTGGGCGAAGCCGCGCGCGGGGGCGCCTTTCGCGAAGACCTCTATTACCGTCTGAACGTGGTGAGACTCCGCATACCGCCTCTGCGCGAACGGCGAGAAGATATTCCCCTGCTGTTCGCCCACTTCCTGCGTCGCGCTGCGGACCGCCACGGCGTCGATATTCCCTCTATAAGCGACAGCGTAAGACGCCTGTTGGTCGAGGCCGACTGGCCCGGCAATATCCGCGAACTGGCGCATTTCGCCGAACGCGTCGCCTTGTCGCTCGACGACACGATCCGCCCGCCCGATGAAGGCTTGAGCCTCCCCGACCGCGTCAACAGATTCGAAGGCGAACTGCTGCGCGACGCGCTACAATCCCATCGTGGGGACATATCCGCAGTGCTCGGCGAAATGCAGGTTCCGAGAAAGACGCTGTACGACAAGCTTCAGCGGCATGGCCTAAAGCCCGCTGACTTCCGCTGAGAACGCCCAACCATCCTGCTTCAAAGCGGTCGCGTCTCAGCCTCTCTCCCCCGAGCGGAAGAAATCTCGCTGCCTGCCCATCGGTCCCACATCCGGAAATACAGGCCATAGTTCCCGTTGAAGCGTTTGTGGTGTGCATCGTGGTGGGAGGCGGTGATCATCCAGCGCAGCGGAGCGCGTTTCAGCCAGGACGCGGGCCAGACCTCTCGGCCTGCGTGATTCAGCACGGCGGTGGCGGTCATGAAGGTCAGCAGCGCCAGCGCTACGCCCCAATGGATCGGGATGAACAGGGTCAGGGCGGGTAGGAACCAGGCGGTGGCGATGGCCTCGGCCGGATCGAAGGCGAAGGAGGCGAAGGCGCTGGGATCGCGCGACCGATGATGCTCGGCATGGGCCCAGGGGAAGATGCGCGGATGGTGCAGTCCGCGGTGGACCCAATAGTAGAAGGCGTCGTGGGCCAGCATATAGACGATGAAGCTGATGGGCAGCCACCACAGCGGCCAGGCATGGATATCGTCGTAGATCGCCGTCCCGCCGCGCTTCCAGAGTTCGATGACGAATGCGGCCGGCAAGGCGTAGATCGGGCAGGCGATCAAGGACGCGATGACTTCGGCGCGGATGCGTTTCGGCGCCGGCGGCCTGTGGTTCAACTGACGCCCCCGTCCCGCCCCGCCCCACAGCAAGCCATGGGTCACAACACCGACCAACAGATAGCGCACGCCGATGATCAGGCTGAGCGCAAGCGTGGTGACGAAAAGGTCCTTCAACATGGGCGCACAGACGGCGAAACGTCGCGCCGGGTCAAGTCGTGACGCGCGGTCCTCAAAGCGCCTATGATGGGGTCATGTCCTGGCCGACGATGATCCTGCTGTTCCTCGCCACCTTTTTAGGGATGGAGGTCTTCGCCTGGGCGATGCATCGCTATGTCATGCACGGCCTGCTGTGGACCTGGCACCGCAGCCATCATGAGCCGCACGACGACGTGCTGGAAAAAAACGACCTGTTCGCGGTGGTGTTCGCCGCCCCGGCCATCGTCTTTGTGGCTCTCGGGCTGCACGTCTGGCCTTGGATGCTGCCGATCGGCATGGGCGTGACAGCCTATGGACTGATCTATTTCTTCTTTCACGACGGGCTGGTGCACCGCCGTTTCCCGACGGGAATCGTTGGGCGGTCGGGGTTCTGCACGCGGCGGATTCAGGCCCACCGGCTGCATCACGCGGTGCGGACACGCGAGGGCTGCGTATCGTTCGGTTTTCTCTGGGTGCGTTCGGCGCGGGCGCTGAAGGCCGAACTGTCTCAGAAACGCGGCGCTTCCAGCAACGGCGCCTGAGCCAGGGCAGTAAGGTCCGCCGACCCGGTGCAGAAACAGGCCAGTCTCAGCTGAGCCGCCATCAAGTCCAGATGATTGACCACCGCCTCGGTCGAGGTCAGCGCCGCTTCGAGCACGCCCGCCGCTTGGCCGACCAGACAGGCGCCCAGCCGGATCGCGCGCGCCGCATCCAAACCGTCACGGATGCCGCCCGACCCGATCAGATCCAGGTCCGGCGCGGCCTGGGCGCAGTCTGACAGGCTGCGGGCCGTCGGTACGCCCCAGCCGGCGAAGGGCGCGGCCAGCGCTTCCGCCCG
>NZ_DLTK01000070.1:0-10296 GCF_002500885.1 Brevundimonas sp. UBA7838 | reverse complement strand
CGAGCCCGGGTTGCCGTTGCCCGGGTTGCCGGCGCCTGGGTTGCCCGAGCCGGGGTTGCCAGGATTAGTCGCTCCAGGGTTGGCGCTGTTACCGGGGCCCGCTGCGGCATTGTTGCTTGCGTTGGTTGCAGCTGGCGGCAGTGAAGCGTTTCCGCTTGAAGCGGAGTTTCCTGCCGCAGCGGTGGACGTCGCTGTTGAAGACGTCGTTGGAACCGAAGTCGTGCTTGTGGTCGTAGCCGCTGTTGTTGTCGTCGCGGCCGTCGAGGCACCTGATGTGGACGCCGTCACAGTAGTGGCTGCTGGCGCGGCCGCTGGGGGGTTCTGGACCAGACCATCGGTCAAGGCCTCGTAATCCAGACTCGGTGCCGCAACGGGAGCCGCTTCCGTCGGAACTGCAGCGGCCGGTGTGGAAACCTCGACGCTGGACGGTTGTTGGCGTGGAACCAGGGCTGTGGCGCCCGCCGCCACGTCGCTGACGGCATTGCCGTTATTGGCGCGAACTTCGACCAGACCTTCTGCGACATGCACGCGGTCGCCCATGGGGTCGACGGTGACTGTAAATGTCGTCCCCTTCACCACGGCGGCAAGCAGCGGCGTCTCCACGCGGAAGTGCGGCTGCCTCTGCCGATCGACCTGGAAAAGGGCCGAGCCGAGGTCCTGCAAGACCCGCGTCATGCCTCCGACTTCTGGCGCGAGCGTGGTGCGACTGTTCGGCCCTACCACGACCCTTTGCTGACCGTTCGTGATCATCGCACGGCCGTTTCCGCCTGTCGTGACGCTGGTTCCGGTCGGTAATACCTGCCCAACCGAGCCGTTTGCAGCGGGCCGCGCCGGTATGGCCACGCGAACAACGCCCGCCACTTCCCTGATGCGCCATTCATCCGCCAGAGCCTGGGTCGGGTAGCGCACAAAGAAGAAGAGGATCGCGAAGAATATTGCGTATCGATTGGCCAACACACACTCCAGACATTCTGTTTGATGTTCTGGATATCAGGACGTGCCTGCCAAGCTCTTAACTGGTGATATTAACACGATTTTTAGCCCGAACGCCGTAAATGATCTCCTGTGTTTGGAGAACGGCGTGCGTCATATTTTTTCGACTTCATGGTTAAGAACAATCAGCGTCCTGTGGGGGATGGTGGCGGTGCTGACCATGGCTGTCGCGGGATCGGTTCGCGCGGACGCTGAGCCGGCCTCGACGCCTGACGCCGGATGCGCCGGATGTCTGATCCTGACCAGCATGCTGATCCAGGGGGTGAGCGCCTATCCACTCGCCGATCTCGCCGACACCTATGACCAGCAGTTGGCGCGGCGCGTCTCGGTGGACGATCTCGTGCAGTCGGCCAATGCAATCACCGCCCGTTATCGCAACGACGGATATTTTCTGACCCGCGCCGTCGTCGCCGAAACCGACCCCGCCATCGGCGCCGCCCGCATCGTGGTGTTTGAAGGCTATATCTCGGAACTGAAACTGACCGGCGATGGAGCACGCGCCGTCGAACCGATCCTAAAGCCCTTGGTGAACCAGCGCCCCCTCACCATCGGCGAACTGGATCGCCGCCTGTCCCTGGCGTCCGACGTGCCCGGCGTCAAACTGACCAGCCGCATCGAGCCGATCATCGGCGACCCGGCCCAACACCGCTTGGTTGTCGAGACGGCAATGACCTCGGGCAGCGCCGGCGTCTATGTCGACAATCGCGGTTCCGAAACCCAGGGTCCGTGGCAAGTCTACCTGTCCGGCGCCCGCAACTCGACCTTTATGGCCGGCGACCAGATCACATTGGGCGTGCTGACGGTGCCGGATCGCCCTGACGAACTTACCTATATCGATGCGTCCTACTCTGTCGTCGCGTCCGGAGGCGGCCGCGTCCGCTTTGGCGTATCGGGCTATGAGACGGATGCGCCGCTTCAGAACGCATCGGGTTGGGTTGGGGGGAGCAGCCGCATGGCCTCGGTCACGCTCTCGCATCCTCTGGTCCGTTCGCGCGACAAGAACCTCTGGGTCAACGCGGGACTGGATGTCCGTCGCGTCGATCAGAACTACGTCGCCACGGGTCGCACCGACGAGACCCTGACCGTGGCGCGGATGTCGGTGGCGGGACAGCGGCGTTCCAGCTCCGGCTGGATGGCCGGCTCAATTCAGCTGTCGAAAGGGATTGACGCCTTCGGCGCCACGACCGAGCGCTCGCCGCTGAATACGCGCTACGACGCGACGGGCGAGTTCTTCAAGGTCAACGCCCAGGTCAGCGCCTATCGCGATCTCAGCAAGTATGTCGGCGTCTATGTCGAGGCCTCAGGCCAATGGTCGGACGACGCCTTGCTCAGCTCCGAAGAGTTCTTCGTCGGCGGTCCGACCTATGGCCGGGCTTATGACTATGGCGAAGCCAGCGGCGACAAGGCCGTCGCCGGGATGATCGAGGCGCGGATCGGATATGATCCCAAAGGCGACCTGATCACCTTCGCCCAGGCTTTCGCCTTCTTCGACACCGCCAAGGTGTGGAACAAGACGCCTAGTCGCGACTGGTCCGAACAGCTGACGTCTGCCGGCGTCGGTTCACGCATCACCTTCGACCGCAAGGCCACCCTGCGCATCGAGTTCGCCAAACCCCTGTCCCGTGCGCCCTACAACCAACCTGACAAAGGCTGGCGCACTTTCGTGTCGCTGTCGAAACAGTTCTAGGAGCGCAAAAGCCCTCGCGATGCGCTGCGACGTAGCGCGAGGCGGCGAACGGCCGGCCTAAATCGGCGTCACGTTTGAAGTCGTATTGTTTGGAAGAAGTGGCGCACCCGGAGCGATTCGAACGCCCGACCCTCAGATTCGTAGTTTGCCTAGTAGGGCGTTATTGCAGGTTATCACAGGTAGACACAGGTTATTAAAGTCGTTTAAAAACAGCTAGTTGACCAATTTCAAGGGTAGTCATAGGTTAGGGCAAGTTTGCGCACGCCGCTTATGGCTTGCTTATGGAAATCGCCAATGACCAACCAGCCAAAGCGCGCCAAGCTCACGAAAGGGTACATCGACCGTGTCGTCGCTGGCCCCAAAGACGATTTCCATTGGGACGCGGAAGTGAAAGGGTTTGGGCTCCGGGTGACGCCCACCGGAAAGGTCACCTTCGTCGTACAGGGCAGGGTCGAGGGCACCGAAGGGTCAGCACGCATCACCATCGGCGCATACGGCGTGTTCACCGTCGATCAGGCGCGTGACGACGCCCGTGAGCTACTGCGCATGATGCGGCGTGGCATCGATCCTCGTGAAGCGAAGCGGATCGATCAGGCCATGAAGGTGACGCTCCGCGAGGTTGCCGACGCCTATTTCGCTCGCGTCGGCAAGCTGAAGAAGTCCACCAGCGACGAGATGGAACGCCATGTCGCGAAGGTCTTCACGGCATGGGAGCATCGCCCGATCACCTCCATCACAGAGGCTGATGTTCGGAAGCGGTACCGAGAGATGGCGACGGAGGGGCTGCGCGGCGCACCTGCGCCAGGACAGGCCAATCTTTCGATGACAACACTCCGCACCCTGATCAACTTCGCAGCTCGCCAGTACAAGCGTGGGGACGGCACACCTCTTATCCAGCGAAACCCCGTCGACGCCCTGAAGGACGATTGGATTGTCCTGAAGCCGCGTACCCGCGACGTGTCGGAGAAGAAGGTTGGCAATGTCTGGCATGCCCTGAAGCAGGCTCGGGCGAAGCCATTTAACGCCGACGCGTTGGCAGGCATCGACCTCGCCATGTTCCTGCTTCTAACCGGAGCCCGACGCAACGAAGGCGCTGCGCTGACGTGGGACAGGGTCGATCTGGATGAGGGCTGGTGGCACATCCCTGATCCCAAGAATGCCAACCCTGTGTGGTTGCCTCTTTCGACCCAAGCGGTTGACCTTCTTGCCTCTCGGCCGAGGACAGAGGGTAACCCGCATGTCTTCGCCTCACGCAGCAAGACAGGTCACATCGTTGACACCCGTTCGCCGATGGAGCGGGTCAGTAAGGTCGCTGGCGAAACCCTGTCCGCCCACGACCTGCGACGCACCTTCGTATCGGTCGGCGTCGCGACCCTCGGCGTCGATCTGTACAAGATGGAGCTTCTGACCAACCACGTGCCTAAGGGCATTACGGCGCGTCACTATCTCCAAACCTCACGCCTCCAATACCTTCTGCCCGAAGCGCAGAAGATCGGGGATTGGATTGAGGAACAGGGCAAGCTGGCCGAGGCAAAGGCCACCGGAAAGAACGTTGTCTCGCTGAGAGCCTGACACTACGCTTGGTCCATGACCGTCAACCCAACCTTCTTCGTCCCGCTTGTCTCCGAAGAGAAGCATGAGGAATGCTATCAAGCGTTAGCGAAAGACGCTGGCGTGGCCGCTGCTCCGCTAGGCAAGCGGATCTATTCGATCAAGTTTCGGCACAACGGCGAAGTCTGGACCGCAACGGTTGGACAATCGCTTGTGGGCACCGCCGAAAAGACCGTCCGGGTGCGCGGCCAAAAGGTCGAACGCACCCTGCATCTTTCCAACCCCGCCGTCGTCATGGCCATCTACGAGGGCTATCCGTACATCGTCTGGCATGACAACCGGTCGCGAACTTGGGCTAACCCGTTCATGGCGGGAGAGCCTTTCTCAGTTACGCATTTCGCTGCTTAGCGCCGTGCACAGCCGCTACAATGGCACGCAGGTGAAAGGGTACTGGCACCCCAAACCCTGGCCCCGCGCTGCCCCTTTGCCGCAAGTAGCGCTATGAGCCACGCTTGAGCCGCACGGGATAGTACCATCCTCGGGTTCGCCGCTGCTTCGTGAATATCGAGGTCATCATCTTGCCCCAGCGCGTCTCGGTTGCGAGCGCCAGCTTTGCCAGTTCGCGGTCGCCTCGATTCCGACCGTAGCTGCCCGCATGGTTGATGTAGCTTCGGTACAGGTCTGCAGCTTGAGTCCAGGTTGCAGGTTCGGTCGCCGATACAAGGCATCGGCGTACCCAGTCGTCGAACGCCTCGTCGCGAACAAATGTGGTCAAAGCCTCCACTCGGCTACGCGCAGTTTTCAGCTTGTCGAGTGTGCGACGCGGCGTCTTGGGCGCGGGCGGCTTCGCTGGCTCGGCATCCAGAAACGGCGGCAACGCAGATTGCGCTGGATGCGGTGGAGCATCAACGAAGACTTCTCGCTTGAGGGGAAGCGATCCAGGGCGTGGCGCTGGTCGCTTCGGAGGGGGAAAATCCATGATGTATGGTATGTATGGTTCAGGTCGAATGATAGATGGTCTCGCAGGCCATCAAACCATACATACCCTACATAGTTGGATGCGGGCTCCTTGTACGTTTCTGTTTGCGTGATGCACGCGCCGCCCGCTAACGTATTTCTGCGTTAAGCAACGCGCCCGAGCGGGGCGCTTCCAAGAAATACCGCTCCGTGAACAGAACATAGCCGACGGAGTAAGGGCTAAGCCCCTAGGACGCGGACACCCCCGAACGGGGCAGGTGACCACAGCTAACTCGCCCTAAACGACGCCTGCGAGGCGCGTGGGGCAAGCTGGAGTCCCACCATGCGCCTATTGGGCACGCCACAGGCCGCGTCATTGCTCGGCATCTCCCCCGCAACCCTCAAGCTCTGGCGCCACCAAGGCAAGGGTCCCGTTTTCGTCAAGATGGGTCCGTCTCCGCAGTCTGCTGTCGGCTACGATCCTGACGACCTCGACGCGTGGGTGAGTGAGCGGAAGTACGCCAGCACCAGCGCATACACCGTCGCCAATCGTCCGCCCCCCATATCCCGTAACTGCCCGCCCGACCGAGCATCCACTTGATGCTGCGGACTATTTGTCATGCCTGCTGGGGTTGGCACGCCAACCGTAAGCCTAGTCAGAAAAACAGCCGGGGAGCGATCCCGGCTGTTCTGAGACTTCCCATGACGGCCACCAGCTTCTCCCATTCGAACGAGATAAAACAATGACCACGCTAAACGTAGGACAGACCTTCCCGAGCCTGCAACCACCCCAGCAGGCCGCACAGCCGCCGCTACAGCCCGAGGCCGCTGTTGGCCGGGGTTACACCACTACCCCCGAAGCGGGCGACCCCGTAGTCACACCCCAAAGCACCATCCAAAGGTTGAAAGCAGCCCCAGTCTGGATGCTCTGGAAGTCAGTTCAAAGGCTCGACAAGCCGAAGCCAGACAAGATTCCCTACTATGTGAGCGGCAAGCGCCGCAAGGGGACTTCGGATCGTCCTGAGGACCGCGCTAAGCTTACGTCCTACGATACTGCTGTAGCTGCTTTTGACGCGGCCGACGGTATCTACACCGGTCTGGCCATCGCTCTGGGCCCGGACGGCGGGGGCGGAAGTTGGCAGGGGATCGACCTCGACGACATCGTCGCTCAGGGCCTAACCGACATTGCGGATTTGTGGACGCGCGGGTCTTGCAAACACCTCTGTTACGTGGAGATGAGTCCGAGCGGGAAGGGACTTCACATTATCGGCTATGGCCGATCCTTCAGGTCTCTTCATTCAAACAAGACGGGTATTGAGGCTTACGCAGGCGGGCGGTTCTTCACATTCACCGGCGCTCCCATCATCGTGGACGCTGAGAACCAGCTCTACGACCTCGCAGACTACGTGGAACAGGCTCTCGCTCATCGACATACAGCCCCGCAGGTCGCGGCCGCTGAAGTGGTCGAGCGCGTTCACGTCGATCCAAAAACCGTCTCCGAACTCCGTTCTGCACTCGCCCACATGCCGTCAGACGACCGAGATCTTTGGGTTAGAATGGGGTTCGCTCTCAAAGAGCTGGGAGACACGGGACGTGGGCTCTGGCTGGCATGGTCCCAGACATCTGAAAAGTATGATGCCAGCGACGCGGCTAAGAGCTGGGCCAGCTTCAAGCCTCGCGATACGGGTCATCAGGCCGTTTTTAAGGCGGCGCAGGACCGAGGCTGGCTCAATCCTGCGAGCAATGCTGCTCGGCTAATGACGGCTCCCGTCGTTGAAATCGCCACCGATTTTCAAGCGCGGATGCCGCGCAACTTTCTAAACACCGCCACAGCGCCGCCGCTTGATTTGGATAACGTGCCCTATCCAGTCGCAGAGTTTGCCCAAGCGTTTTCATCCGCACATGGCTTTGACCGAAGCGGCGCCGTTATGGCGGCCATTGCTTCCGCTGCTGCCGTAATCGATGACGGGTTCGTTCTTGAAGCGAAACCAGGGTGGCGCATCTCCGCGAGGCTTTGGATGGTGCTCATCGGCAAGTCGGCCGCCGGAAAAAGTCCCACGATCAAGGCTGCCACCGCCCCGGTGAAGGCGCTTCATTCTCAGGAGTTGGCGCTGTTCCATGCGACCTACGAGCCTGATCCTGAGAACCCGCAGGAGAGAGCGCCTGAACCCGCGCTCTACACCAGCGACACTACTGTGGAAGCCCTGTCAGAGCGTCTGCGGAATAACCCACGCGGACTTCTTATGCTGACCGAGGAATTCTCCAGCTGGATTGGTTCTATTGATTCTTCCGGCAAGGGCGAGGCAGCCAAAAACAGAGGTGCATGGCTTCAACTGTATGATGGCGGACCCTACCAGATCGATCGCATCGGACGAAAATCTTATGAAGTTCCAAACTGGGGCGCTTCGGTTCTGACAGCTACGACGCCTAGTGCCCTAGCCGAGCATATGAAGCACCTGCCCGAGGATGGTCTGATTCAACGGTTCATTCCGGTGATCATGTCCGCGCGTGACTATGATGCCGATGGCGACGCAAGCGCGGCTCAGGCCCTTTGGCACCGGGCTCTTGCTTATGTCTTCAGGATTCCTGCAGGGACGGTCAGGTTCAGCCCGGACGCGAAAGTGCTGTTCAAACGGGTAGAGACGAAGCTCGGTAGAATGGCAAGCGCCATGGACGATACTTCGCCTGCTCTCGCCTCACACATCGGCAAGCACAGTGAGATGGTCGCCCGCATCGCTTTGGTGTTCCACGTATTCGAAAGCCAGCCGGGTGATTTGACACTTTCGGCGGCCACCTTGACCAAGGCAATCAACCTGATGGCGCAGCTGCAAAAACACTCGCTGGCCCTCTTCACCGACATTCTGGGGCGTTCGCCCGCTACGGAGGTGGCCCGAAGCCTTGCGAGATCGTTAGCCGCCTCGGACGCGGGCGAGACGCTGGTGATAGGCCGCGACTGGATGACCCAGCACTGCCGCGCGTTTGAGAAGGCCAAGGACGACCGTGTGCGGCGTGAGGCGGTGCAACTGCTGGAAGACCTTGATTGGCTCCGTGATGCCTCAACCAGAACCTATGGCGGGTGGCCGACTAAGTTCGAAGTGAACCGGAGTATTTTCCGGCTTTACGCGAAGGAGGGGGAGGCTCATCGGGCGCAGCGCGCAGCAGTGCAGGCCTTATTCGGTGACCAGCAGCGGGCCTGACCAAGATCCTCTGGCAATCTCTGGCAACTCTGGCTTGGGCGCGCGTCGTAGTTAGGGGCTTATAGCCCTGCAGTAGCACCAGCGACATATGCCCAAGCCAGAAACGCCAGAGATGGGCGGTAACGACATCCTGCTTGCCAGTTCGATGTGGGAAGGGGCAACCGCAGCCGTCACGATTTGTCCCAGCATGATCCCCGAGGCCTAACGAGCTGCAAATATACAAACTGGTGTTCGCGGCTTCGATGAACTGACTTAACGCATTGATCTGTAATGTTTTTGCTTGCGGACCTGCATGCTGTTTATGCATGCTGTAAGCACAACATAACTTTCAGCCTAGGTTTATAACATGTCTGACAGCTTTGACACTCGCGTATCTGTATCTCTTCATCCAGCAAACGTGACAAAGATGGATTGGTATGATGACGATACTCGATCCTATCTCGCGCCAACTGAAACAGCATTCAGCGAGGCCTATCTTGGAGTCGCCCGCATTTATGATGCGAGGGCAGCCGCCAGTCGCAATCCGACCTGGAACGACGAGCAGCGCCTCGTCGAGGTGCAAAACCTAGCCGACAAGGTGTTCGCAGGGATCGCGCGGAGCTTCGACAGCGCCAGCGCGGCGCTGACACGGTCTGTCACCAGTTTGGAGCAGGAGCTGTCCGCACCCATCGCCGCCAAGGCGGCGGTCGGCGTGGCTGCTGAGATACGCGCCTTCACCAAGAACATGGACGTAACAGAGCGTTTTGCCTTCCTCAGGCAAGCCGTTGCCGATGGCGATGAGCAGACAATCAGTTCGGTCTTGGGTGCGCCCGCCTACCTGTCCGGAATGGACAAGGAGATGCAGGGCCTCTTCACCCGACAATGGCACGAGCGGGCCAACCCTCAGACAGCGAAGCGGCTGAAGGCCATGAAGGGCGCGCTGGACATGATCGGCCAGAGAAGCGGGCTGGTGTTCAAAGAACTGGAAAAAGCTGTCGGCGCCCCGCAGGCAAAAGTGCAGGCGATCAAAAAGGCAAAGGCGGACGCCGAGCGCGCCTTCGTCCTTCCGCAGCGTTGATCGGGGTTTGTTGAGATCATGACCGCCGAAGTGTCACCATCGGCCCAGCCGGAATGGATGCAGGGGTTCAAACCCGCTGCCGCCAAGCAGAAGGGGAATCCGCAATGGACGCCCGGCTGCAAGTCTCCCAACCCTCAGGGTCGTCCAAAGGGTATCCAAGACCGCCGCACCAAGGTCGCGCAGGCGTTAGCTGGCGATGCGCCTGCGATCGTACGTGTGGTCGTGGAGGCGGCCTTGGAAGGCGACATGCAGGCGGCCTCGCTGGTGATGTCCCGCGTTGCCCCGACGCTGCGCAGTCAGGGATCGCCTGTCACATTCGACTTCGACCCTTCCGCCTCCATCGGTCGGCAGATGGAGCAAGTACTTTCCGCCATCGCGCGTGGGGAAGTGCCGCCGGATGTGGGGCATCAAATCATCGCGTCTGTGCAGGCGCTAAGCCAAATCCGTGCGGTCGAGGAATTGGAAGGCCGCCTTATCGCGCTTGAGGAGCGTCAAAGATGAGCAACTGGAACGACGTCAATCGCATCGTCGCACGTGACCCCGGTCCCCGGGATACCCTTGTGGTCACCTACGCTGATGGTCGGCGTATCGATGTGACCACAACCGACCGGTACGACGACGTCCGAAGCCGAGCTTCTGAGTTGGCGCGCCAGACGAAGCTGGCAGTGAAGGTGCTGCCAATGACCGTTATCGAGTTCGCGAACTTCGAGAGGATGGATCTATCCACATTGTTTGAGACGCCTGAGTCTGAGGCGAACCTTCGAGCGATTGTGGTCCAGACACTTCGCGAGGCCCTTGTCGCGGCATCTGACCAATCGACGCGCGAAATGGCCCGTGACGTGACCCCCTGAAAC
>NZ_DLTK01000072.1:0-71150 GCF_002500885.1 Brevundimonas sp. UBA7838 | reverse complement strand
TCCGATCTGTGCTGGCGGGGGCGCCAGGGCAGGCCTTGCGTCGCCGCGCGCTGTCGCGGCTGGACGGCGCCCTGAAGACGACGGTGCAGGCCGACGGCGGCCACGCCTCGCGCAGTCCCGAGGCGGGGCTTGAGCTGCTGCTCGATCTGCTGACGCTGGACGACGCCCTGTCGCAACTGTCCGAACCGACGCCGGAGAGCGTCTCGGCCGCCATCGCCCGGCTGACGCAGGGGCTGCGCCTGCTGACCTTGCCCGACGGTCGTCTGGCCAGCTTCCAGGGCGGCGGTCCCTCCACGTTCGAACGCGTCGCGGCCGCCCGCGCCCACGACGACGAAGCGGCGGCCAGAAGCGACGACGCGCCTGCAGCGACCGGTGCGGTCGCCGGCCTGACGCGCATCGCCAGCCCCCTGCTGACCATCATCGCCGACACCGCCCCGCCGGCGCGCGACGCCTGGGGGGCGGCGGCCTGCGCCCAGCCGCTGGCACTGGAGATCGCCTGCGGCAAGGATCGTCTGGTGACCGGCTCGGGGTGGACGCCGGCCTCGACCGACCGCCAGGCCCTGCGGCTGACGCCGGCCCATTCGACCCTGACCCTGGGCGAGCGGTCGCTGAACGAACCGCTGGGCGGCTGGAAGGGTGAGCTTTTGGGCCCGCGCCTGGTCGGACCACCTATCCATGTGACCACCGACCTGCGCGACGGAGACGGCGCCGTCTGGCTGGAGACGGAACACGACGGCTGGAATGAGTTGTTCGGCCTGAACCATCAGCGCCGGCTCTATCTTGACCAGCGCCTGGACGAACTGCGGGCCGAAGAGAAGCTCTTCCCCACGCCAGGCCGCAAGGAGATGGTGCGCCAGATCGCGGCCCCCTATGCCATCCGCTTCCATCTGGAGCCGGGGGTTCAGGCCTCGCTGGCGCGCGACCGGCGGTCGATCCTGCTGCGCGGCGCCTCGGGCCGGGGCTGGTGGTTCAGGACCGACGGACCGGACGTGGCCATCGAGCCCAGCGTCCATATCGACGCCGGTCTGACCCGTCGTTCGCTGCAGATCGTGGTGCGCGGCTCGGCCCGCACCGACAGCGAGACCAAGATCCGCTGGAAGCTCAGCCCGGCCGGCGCGAGCGGCGAACCGACCTGAAACCGTCCGTGGGGTGACGGCGAAGCGGTTTGGGTCTAGACGGCGCGCCATCCTCCCCTGCCATCACGGACGCCGCCCATGCCCGCCGCTCCCGACTTTCCGCCCGCCCCTGATCGGGTCAAGCCGCAACGCGCCCTGATCTCTCTGTCCGAGAAGGCCGGGTTGGAGGACGCAGCCCGCACCCTGCACGATCTGGGCGTCGAACTGGTCTCGACCGGCGGTACGCGCGCGGCGATCGAGAAGCTGGGCCTGCCGGTCAAGGACGTGGCCGAGCTGACGGGCTTCCCCGAGATGATGGACGGCCGGGTCAAGACCCTGCACCCCATCGTTCACGGCGGCCTCTTAGGCGTGCGTGACGCCGCCGACCATGCCCAGGCCATGACCGATCACGGCATCGGCGCCATCGATATCGTCTGGATCGACCTTTATCCGTTCGAAAGCACAGTCGCGGCCGGCGGCGCGTTCGAGGCGGCGGTCGAGAACATCGACATCGGCGGCCCGGCCATGATCCGCTCGGGCTCCAAGAACCACGGCTACGTCGCCGTCGCCGTCGACGGCGAGAGCATCGGCCTGATCCTTGAGGCGCTGAAGACCGAAGGCTCGACCGATCTGGCCCTGCGCAAGCGCCTGGCCGCCCGCGCCTTCGCCCGCACCGCCGCCTATGACGCCGCCGTCTCCGGCTGGTTCGCCAGCCAGGTCGAGGACGTCGCCCCTGCGCGCAAATCCATCGCCGGGTCGTTGGCTCAGACCCTGCGCTATGGCGAGAACCCGCACCAGACCGGCGCCTTCTACCGCACCGGCGAAGGCCGTCCGGGCGTCGCCTATGCCCAACAGGTGCAGGGCAAGGAGCTGGGCTACAACAACATCGCCGACGCCGACGCCGCCTATGAGCTGGTGGCCGAGTTCGAGGCGCCGGCCGTGGTCATCGTCAAACACGCCAACCCCTGCGGCGTGGCCGTGGGCAAGGACTTGTCCGAAGCCTATGCCCGCGCGCTGGAATGCGACGCCGTCTCGGCCTTCGGCGGCGTGATCGCGGTCAACCGCCCGCTGAACGGCGACGACGCGCGCGCCATCACCGGCATCTTCACCGAGGTCGTCATCGCGCCGGGCGCCGACGACGAGGCCAAGGCCGTCTTCGCCGCCAAGAAGAACCTGCGCCTGCTGATCACCGACGGCCTGCCCGATCCGCACGGCGCGGGCGAAGTGTTCCGCTCGGTCGCTGGCGGCTTCCTGGTCCAGAGCCGCGACCGGTCGCTGATCAAGCCGTCGGACCTGACGATCGTCACCCAGCGCCAGCCGACGCCGACCGAGATCCAGGACATGCTGTTCGCCTTCACCGTGGCCAAGCACGTCAAGTCCAACGCCATCGTCTACGCCAAGGACGGCCAGACCGCCGGCATCGGCGCCGGCCAGATGAACCGTCGCGACAGCGCCCGCATCGCCGCCATCCGCGCCAAGGAGGCTGGAGAGGCCAAGGGTCTGCCCCAGTCGCTTGCCGAGGGTTCGGCCTGTGCGTCCGAAGCCTTCTTCCCCTTCGCCGACGGCTTGCTGGAAGCCGTCGCGGCTGGGGCCACGGCAGTGATCCAGCCGGGCGGCTCCATGCGCGACGCCGAAGTCATCGCCGCCGCTGACGAGAAGGGCATCGCCATGGCCTTCACCGGCGTGCGGGTCTTCAGGCACTAATCTTGGAAGGAAGGGCGCTAACGCTCGACGCGCGGCATCGCACTGCTTGAGCGCCCTTCTTCCCGTTTTAAAGCGCGCCTTATCGTGACTGGACGACTGCCGTCAGCCGTGATGCTCTGACGTCTTTCCCGCGTTGGAGCGTCCCATGACCGTGCTGATCCGCCCCGAAGGCCAGACCGCCGACGATCTGAAACTGAGTCGTCGAACACTGGGCGCCTTGGGGGGCTTGCTCTTTTCCGGCTATGCGGTCGCGGCCCTGGCCAAGGAAGCCAAGCCCATCACGACCGACGCCGAGGGTCTGTCCACCGAGACCGTGACCTATGCCGCCCCGGACGGGTTCCAGCTTCCGGCCTATGTCGCCCGGCCGGCGGGCGACGGCCCGTTCCCGGTCGTGGTGGTGGTGTCAGAGATCTTCGGCGTCCACGAATATATCCGCGACATCTGCCGCCGTCTGGCCAAGCAGGGATACGCCGCTATTGCGCCGGCCTTCTTCGTCCGGGTCGAGGATCCCGCGCCGCTGTCGGACATGCAGCGGATCATGCAGATCGTCGGGGCGGCGAACTATGAGCAGGTGATGGGCGACCTGTCGGCGACGCTGGAATGGGCCAGCCAGCAGTCGTGGTCCAAGGACGGCAAGGTCGGCATCACCGGCTACTGCTGGGGCGGCAAGGTGGTGTGGCAGGCGGCGGCCCGCTTCGCCGCGATCGGCGCGGGTGTGGCCTGGTACGGCCGCTTGGCGCCCGCCGCAGACGCCACGCCGGTTCAGATCTCATCGGGCCAACCTTGGCCGGTCGACATCGCTGACGATCTGAAAGCGCCTGTGCTCGGCCTGTATGGCGGCAAGGATCAGGGCATCCCATTGGCCAGCGTCGAACGGATGCGCGAAGCCCTGGCCCGCGCCGGCCAGACCGGCAGCCAGATCGTCGTCTATCCCGACGCCCAGCACGGCTTCCACGCCGACTACCGCGCAAGCTACTCGGAAGCAGACGCCAAGGACGGCTGGTCCAAGCTGCTGGCGACGTTCGATAAAGCGTTAAAGAATTAGGGCGTTACTGGCGCCAAGGCTGCGGGGAGCAGCCCGAGTATGGGAGGGTAGGGCGTGAACGGATTGCGGCTTCGCGGGGCGATCGTCCTGGGTATCGGCCTGCTGTTTCTGCCTCTCGCAGCGTGCGGAGGCGGTGGTGGAGGCGGTGGCGGCGGCGGCACGATCACGCCCCCCGTTCCTCCGCCCCCGCCACCCCCGCCGCCACCCCCGCCGCCTCCCCCACCACCGCCTCCGCCTCCCTCGGTCACGTCGAGCGAGTATCTGCGGAACTACGGCTTGGCCAATATGAAGGTCCAATCCGCTTGGCAGGCCGGGGCGACTGGAGCCGGCGTCACCGTCGCCGTCGTCGACTCCGGCATCGCCAATACCTTGCCAGAGTTGGAGGGGCGTATCTCCAGCGCCTCGACCGACGTCGTCGTGGGGCGCAATACGCCCTATGTGGCGTCAAGCAGCCACGGTACGCGCGTGTCGGGCGTGATCGCCTCGAACTTCAACGGGTTCGGTACGATCGGGGTGGCGTACAATTCGACCATCCTGTCGATCCGCACCGATATCTCTGACTGCACGGACAAGAATACCGAGGTCTGTTTCAGCAGTTCGGATCTGGTGCGCGCGCTGGACTATGCCGTCGCCAATGGCGTCAAGATCATCAACATGTCGCTGGGCGGGGACGGGCGGCTGGGCTCGGCGTTCGAGGCGGCGCTGCTGCGAGCCGTCAACTCGGGCGCCGTGATCGTGGCTTCGTCGGGCAATGACGGAAACGCCAATCCGGGCTGGCCCGCGCGTTACGCCATTGACCCCCGGTTCGCCGGCAGCGTCATCGCGGTCGGATCGCACGGCGCGACCGATGCGATGTCCATCTTCTCGAACCGAGCAGGGGATACGGCGGCCGGGTATATTTCAGCGCCGGGCGAGGATGTGATCACTGGGTGCGAGGGCACGTCGTGTTGGCGCGTCAACGGTACATCCTTCTCGGCGCCGCATGTCTCCGGCGCGCTCGCTTTGCTGATGCAGGCCTTCCCCAATCTGACGGCGCGTGCGGCTCTGGATATCTTGCTGACGACCGCACGCGACGCCGGCGATCCCGGCACGGACATCGTCTATGGGCGCGGCCTGCTGGACATGGCCCGCGCCTTCCGGCCGGCAGGGACGACCTCGACGCCGATGGCTGACGGGAGTTTCATTGTCAGCATGAGCGAACCGGGCAGCTTCGTCGGCGCGGCGTTCGGGGACGCATTCGGTCGGCAGACGGCGCTGAATACGGTGCTTTACGACGCTTACGATCGGATATTCGCCGTCCAACTGGGCGGCGCCTATCCGACTGCGCCCAGCCGATCCTATCAGGCGGCGCCGTTCGAGCAGAACACCACAGCGACAACCAGCCTGGCTCTGCCGGGCGGCGGTCGATTGAACCTGATCGCGGCCCAACCCAGCGCCCGACCTGACCCGATCGCGCCTCGTCACGATCTCTATGATGCGCCCTGGATGGGGGACGAGCCGCGGCAGGAGGCGATGCTGGATGTCGCCACGGGTCGGATGAATTTCTCGGTCTGGCAAGGAAAGGGCGGGGCGACATCGCCGTTCAACGGTGCGGCGGGCGACGGTTTCGCCGCCCTGGCCCAGGCCGACCACGCCGTGCGGGGCGCCCTGCGGTTCGGCGCGGTGACGGTCTCGGGCGAAAGCGGCGGCGGCGATCGCCGGATGCCGCTGCGTCGTGTCGAGCAGGACGCCTCGACCTATAGTCGCGCGGCGATCGGATGGCGCGGAGCGGAGGGCGGTCTGTCGTTCAGCGTCGGCGCCCTGGATGAACGTCTCGGACCCTTGGGCGCCTTCCTGCCGGGTGGGTCCGACTTCGCTCTGCCGTCACGAACAAGCTTCTATGCGCTGGGCGGCGACTGGACCCTGCGGCCGGGCCTGCGCCTGGTTGGCGAGGCGGGGATGGGGTCGACCCAAGTCGAGGGTCGGTTCCTGTCGATGGATCAGGCGGCGATCAGTTCGAACTGGCGTCTGGGCCTGCTGACGGGCTGTTCGATGATCTGCGACCGGATCAGCTTCACCCTGGCTCAGCCGCTCAGGATCGAGCGCGGAACCTTCTCGGCCATGCTGGCGGATGTTCCTGTCGAATATTTCGATCCGCTGACCTATTCGCGCCGCAGCTTCTCGGCGACGCCCAGCGGCCGCCAGATCGACTTCATCCTCGGTGGCGAACGTCGGCTGTGGGATGGGTCCAGCATGACGCTGCAAGCGGTCGCCAGCCGCGAGCCGCGCCATGTCGCAGACGCGCCGCCGGAGTTCGCCTTGATCGGAGCCTGGCGGCGTCAGTTCTGACCGACGCCGCCTGACGACTGCGGATCAGGCCTTGCCGTCGAAGGCCTGACCGTCGGCGGCGGGGGCGGCGCCATAGGGGTTGGGAGCCTGGGCGCCGGATCCCTTGGCGGCGACGACGACCATTGCGGGGCGCACGGTGCGGCCGAACAGTTCGAAACCGGACTGCATGGTCTGGATCACCGATCCGCCGGGCACGGTCTCGGACGGCTGTTCCATCATCGCCTGGTGGAGATGCGGGTTGAAGGCCTCGCCGGCCTGGGGCGCGACGCGCTTCAGGCCGTTGGCGTCGAAGGCTTGCAGCAGGGCCTTCTGCGTCAGTTCCAAGCCGGTCACCAGACCGGCGGTCGCGCCCTCGGCGTCCTTGGGCGCAGCCATCAGGGCGCGTTCTAGGTTATCGGCGACGCCCAGCAAGTCCTTGGCGAAGCGCTGGATCGCGAACGCGCGGGCGTCGTTCTGCTGCGTCTCCGAGCGGCGCTTCAGATTCTCCATCTCGGCGGCGACGCGCAGGGCGCGGTCCTTCCATTCGTCACGCTCGGCGATCACAGCGTCCAGAGGCGCCAGATCGTCTGACGGATGGGCGTCCAGGCCATGTTCGGCGTTAGTTTCGGCCATGTCGGCGTCCACGGCGTTCAGTTCGTCGTTAAGGGGCTTGTCGCTCACTTGTCGTTCCCGTCCAGCATCCGGCCCAGCACCCGGGCGGTATAGTCCACCAACGGAATGACACGGGCGTAGTTCAGTCTTGCGGGGCCTATGACGCCGATGGCGCCCAGAACCCGCTGTTGGCCGCTCATATAGGGCGCCGCGATCACGGCGGAACCCGAAAGTGAAAACAACCGTGTCTCCGCGCCGATGAAAATGCGCACGCCTTGGGCCGCATCGACGCCGTCCAGCAGGCCGATCAGCTGTTCCTTCTGCTCCAGATCATCGAAAAGGACGCGGACCCGCTCCAGATCGGCCAGGCCTTCCCGGTCCTGAAGCAGGTTGGCGCGACCCCGCACGATCAGGGCGCGCTCGCGATCGTGCCCGCCTGACCATGCAGCGAATCCGTCCTCGACCAGGCGCGCGGCGGTCTGGTCCAATTCGCGCCGTGCGATTTCCAGCTCTTGGGTCATCTCCCGCTTGGCGTCGGCGAAGGGGCGGCCGCGCAGGCGGGCGTTCAGAAAGTTGGAGGCCTCGACAAGAGTCGAAGGCGTGACGCCGGCCGAAAGTGTCATGATACGGTTTTCGACCGTGCCGTCGTCAGCGACGATGACCGCCAGGGCCTGATCGCCGCCCAGGGCGACGAACTCGACATGTTTGACGCCGGAATCGCGCACTGGGCTAGAGACAACGCCGGCGCCGCCGGCTAGGCCCGACAGCAGGTTGGAGGCCTCATCCAGCGCCGCCTCGAAGTTCCGACCGCGCCCCGCCAGCCGCCCGTCGATCTCGCGACGCTCTTCCTTGGTGAGGTCGCCGACTTCCAGCAGGCCATCGACGAACAGGCGCAGGCCCGCGTGGGTGGGAATCCGCCCGGCCGAGGTGTGGGGCGCCGCCAGCAGGCCCGCAAGGGTCAGATCCTGCATCGTGTTGCGGATTGAGGCAGGCGACAGGGCGATGCCGCCCAACGACAGGGTCCGCGACCCGACCGGCTCGCCTGTCTCCAGATAGCTTTCCACGATGCGACGAAAGATGTCGCGCGCCCGCGCATCCAGCCCCGCCAAACCCGCGAGGGACTGGCCGGCGTCGAACGGCGGGTTTTTCGGGGCATACAGGCTCACGGTTTCAGGATAAGCACCGCCGCCACAGCTTCCAAGGTCAGACTTCCAAGGATCCCTTTCATGCGCCATTCGCAACGCACCGACGATCAACTGCGTCCCGTCACCATCGAGACCGGCGTCAACCGTTATGCTGAGGGCTCGTGCTTGATCAGCTTCGGCAACACCAAGGTGCTGGTGACCGCCTCGATCGAGGACAAGGTGCCGGGCTGGATGCGCAACACGGGCCAGGGATGGGTGACCGCTGAGTACGGCATGCTGCCCCGCGCCACCCACACGCGCGGGCGTCGTGAAGCCGCCGCCGGCAAACAGTCGGGCCGCACGCAAGAGATTCAGCGATTGATCGGCCGCTCCCTGCGCGCCGTGGTGGACCTCAAGGCCTTGGGGGAACGCCAGGTGTTGATCGACTGCGATGTCATCCAGGCCGACGGCGGCACCCGCACGGCGTCGATCACCGGCGCCTGGGTCGCCATGAGCCTGGCCCTGAACCATCTGCGCGACGAGGGCGTGCTTAAGGCCGACCCGATCACGGATCAGGTGGCGGCCGTGTCGTGCGGCATCTGCGACGGCGTGCCGGTGCTGGACCTGGATTACGAAGAGGATTCCGAGGCCGAGACGGATTCGAACTTCGTCCTGACCGGCTCGGGCCAGATCGTCGAGGTCCAGGCCACGGGCGAGAAGCGCGGCTTCTCACGCGCCGAGTTCGACCGGCTCTTCTCGCTGGCCGAGATCGGCTGCACCGAACTGTTCGCCCTGCAGAAGGCGGCCTTGGCGGCGGTGAAGCGATAGGGGGTTTCACCTCGAGGCGCGGACGGGCATCCTCGTTCGGTCAGTCCTGACCGGAGACAAGTCGATGCGTCGATCCCCCTGGCTTTCAATGGCCGCCTCCGTTCTCTTGATGGCCGGATGTCACCGCGCTGATCCAGTCGATCAGCCTGCGTCCGGAGACACGGCGGCAAGCAGCAACGTCATCGACGCGGTTCCACTGGCGCCCGACGCCCCGCCGCCTGCCCCGCCCGCCAAGCCGGCGGCTGCGGAGAAGGAAGCGACCAAACCGGCCGAGGACGTCGAGGCCAGCATTCCCGAGGATCCCGACATGCCCGCTCAGCCGGTTCCGGTCAGCGAGGTCCCCTGCCGCGAAGCCATAGGCGCCGCCGCCTCGGCCCGGCTGGTCGAGCGCTGCATCCAAGTCAGCCCGGCGACCCGCCCGCCCTGCAACGCCGCCAACCCCTGCGATCTGATCCAGGGGGAGATCGACCGGTCCTGCAAACTGTGGGAACGCGACGGCGACCCTCCGGCGGCGTGTAAGCCCTAGGCTGAGCGCACCGCGCCCGCCACATCGGCCACCACCCGCTTCACCAGCGCTTCGTCGTCGCCCTCGGCCATGACGCGGATCAGCTTTTCCGTGCCCGAAGGACGCACCAGCAGCCGTCCCTGACCGCTCAGGGCCGCTTCGGCCTCGGCGATGGCGGCCTTGACCGTGTCGATCTCCAGCGGCTTGTCGGCGGTGAAGCGGACGTTTTCCAGCTTTTGGGGCACGGGCTCGAACTGGCGGGCCAGTTCGCTCATCGGCTTGCCGGATTCGACCAAGACGGCCAGCACCTGCAGCGCCGCCATCAGGCCGTCGCCGGTGGTGGCGTGGTCGTGCAGGATGATGTGGCCCGACTGTTCGCCGCCGATGTTGAAGCCGCCTTCGCGCATCCTTTCCATGACATAGCGGTCGCCGACCTTGGTCCGCTCCAGCGTCAGGCCTTGGGACTTCAGTCTTCGCTCCAGCCCCAGGTTGGACATGACGGTGGCCACCACGCCCCCGCCGGTCAGGAGGCCGCGCCTGGCCCAGTCCAGCCCGACCAGGGCCATGATCTGATCGCCGTCCACGACCCGGCCTGTCTCATCGCAGATGATCAGCCGGTCGGCGTCGCCGTCCAGGGCGATGCCGATATCGGCGCGGTAGCGTTTGACTGCATCGGCCAGGGTCGCCGGATGGGTCGAGCCGCACTCGGCGTTGATGTTTGTTCCGTTGGGGGTCACGCCGACGGGGAACACCTCGGCGCCCAGTTCGAACAGGGTGGTCGGCGCGACCTTGTAGCCGGCGCCGTTGGCGCAATCGACGGCGATGCGCAGCCCTTGCAGCGTCAGCCGCTTGGGGAAGGCCTGTTTGGCGATCTCGATATAGCGGGCCTGAGCGTCATCGATGCGTTTGACCCGGCCCAGCTTGTTCGACGGCGCCAGGCCCTGGTCGAGACCCTGGTCCATCATGGCCTCGATCTTCAACTCGATCTCGTCCGACAGCTTGTAGCCGTCCGGCCCGAATAGCTTGATCCCGTTGTCGGCATAGTCGTTGTGCGAGGCCGAGATCATCACGCCCAGATCGGCGCGCATCGACCGGGTCAGCATGGCCACGCCGGGCGTCGGGACGGGACCGAAGGTGCGCACGTCCATGCCGACCGAAGCGAAACCGGCGACCAGGGCCGGCTCGATCGTATAGCCGGACAGGCGGGTGTCCTTGCCGATTACCACCAGATGACGGCGGTCGTCGTCGGTGCGAAACAGTTTCCCTGCGGCCAGACCCACGCGCAGCGCGACCTCGGCCGTCATCGGATGGGTGTTGGCGCGCCCGCGAATGCCGTCGGTGCCGAAATATTTTCTGTCGCCCAAGGTGCGGTCCTTTGTTTCGGGTAACGTTCCGAAACCCCTTTTTTGATGCGGCCCGCCTTAAGATTGCATAGACGGCCGATGGGGCTTGATGTGTGGCTTAGCCCCGGATCGCCGCCAGTGCAAAGCGGCGCCCCTTTCCTGACTTCTCGGAGCCTTCGCTCATGTGCGGCATCATCGGCGTTACCGGCAATGGTCCTGTCGTTCCCCGGCTGATCGACAGCCTGAAACGGCTGGAGTACCGCGGCTATGATTCCGCCGGCGTCGCCGCCGTCGTGGACGGCTCGGTCGAGCGCCGCCGCGCCAAGGGCAAGATCCGCAATCTGGAAGCCGTCCTGGCCGAGGATCCGATGACGGCGACGGTCGGCATCGGCCATACGCGCTGGGCCACGCACGGCGCGCCCACGACCGCCAACGCCCACCCACACAAGGCCGGTCGTGTCACCCTGGTCCATAACGGCATCATCGAAAACTTCGCCGAGCTGAAAGCCGAGCTGGCCGCCGAAGGCCATGTCTTTGAAAGCCAGACTGACACCGAGGTCATCGCCCACCTGCTGGACGCCGAATTGAATACGGGTCGCGCGCCGCTGGAGGCGTTCAAGACCACTCTGGATCGCCTGACCGGCGCCTATGCGCTGGCGGTGCTGATCGACGGGACGGACGACCTGATCCTGGGCGCGCGACGCGGCAGCCCTCTGGTGGTCGGCTGGGGCGAGGACGAAATGTATCTGGGCTCGGACGCGCTGGCCGTCGGTCCGTTCACGCAGAAGATTTCCTATCTGGAAGAGGGCGATTACGTCGCCGTGACCAAGGCCGGCGCCCAGATGTTCGACGTGGCGGGCAAGCCGGTCGAACGCGCCATCGTCCAGGTCTCGGCCTCATCGGCCATGGTCGAGAAGGGCGAATATCGCCACTTCATGGAGAAGGAAATCCATGAACAGCCCGACAGCGTCCAGCACACCCTGTCGGAATATCTCGACCTGGTGACCGGCAAGGCCAAGACCAATCCCGTCGATTTCGCCGCCATCGACCGCATCCAGATCGTCGCCTGCGGCACCGCCTTCTACGCCGGCCAGATCGGCCGTTACGCCTTCGAGAAGCTGGCGGGCCTGCCCTGCGACGTCGAGATCGCGTCGGAGTTCCGCTATCGCTCGCCGGCCGTCTCGAAATCTACCCTGGCGGTCGCCGTCAGCCAGTCGGGCGAGACGGCCGACACCCTGGCCAGTCTGACTTGGTGCAAGGCGCAGGGGTTGCAGACCGCCGCTGTCGTCAATGTTCACTCGTCCTCGATGGCGCGCGAAGCCGCCGTCCTGTGGCCCACCCATGCCGGACCCGAGATCGGCGTCGCCTCGACCAAGGCCTTCACCGCCCAGGTTGCCGCGCTCTTGGCTCTGGCCGTGGCGGCGGGCGTGGCGCGCGGCCGGATCGCTGCGGCTCACGAGGCCGAACTGGTCAAGGCTCTGTTCGAAAGCCCGCGCCTGATCGCCGAGGCCCTGACGATGGGCGACAGCATCCGAGCGGTGACCCACGATCTGTCAAAGGCGGACGACGTTCTGTTCCTGGGGCGCGGGGCCATGTTCCCGCTGGCGATGGAAGGCGCGCTGAAGCTGAAGGAGATCAGCTATATCCACGCCGAGGGCTATGCCGCCGGAGAGTTGAAACACGGCCCCATCGCCCTGATCGACGAAGAGACCCCGACCATCGCCCTGGCTCCGCTTGACGATGTGTTCGAAAAGACCGCGTCCAACCTGCAGGAGGTCGCCGCGCGGGGCGGCCCGGTCATCATGATCGCGCCGGAAAAGGCGCCCGATCCGCACGGCGCCGGCATTCGCCGCATCCACGCCCCCGACTGTCACCCGCTGATCGCGCCTCTGGTCTATGCTGTGCCGGTGCAACTTCTGGCCTATTACACCGCCGTTCAGAAGGGCACCGACGTGGATCAGCCCCGCAACCTGGCCAAGTCCGTCACGGTCGAATAGGCCGCATCCGTCATCCGGCGCAGAGCGACCACATCGATGATCTGGATCGCGCCGCGCCGCAGCCGCACGGCGCCGGCGGCGCACAGTTCGGTGCAGGCGGTCGATATGCTGGCGCGTCGCACAGCCATCAGATGCGACAGCTCGGTTTGACGTAGAGCAAGGACGTCGCCTCCGTGTCGGTCGTGAACGTCGAGCAATAGGGCGGCCAGGCGCTGGCTGACTTTTAATGTGGCGTGGCGCGAAAGCTCAGCCTGAAGGGCGATGTTGCGACGGCGAAGATCAATCAACGCCATCTTGACCAGACTGTCGCGATCGATCTTTTGCGCCAGCTTGCGAGCGGAGACGGTCAGGTATCGTCCGGCCGTCAGCCAAACGGCCGACTCTGGCTCACCCCCGCCCAATACAGCATCGAAGTTGATCACGTCGTCGCTGGACGCCAGCCCATGCGACAGAGCGCCGTCGAGCCCGATCCGCGCCAAAACGCCGGACAAAATCAGCGTGACGACAGCTTCGCCATTCTGTGTGGTTGAGGTTCGCGCACCAGCCTCGGCGAAGAAGGCGTCGCCTTCGTCCCGGCCCTGAACTGCGAGGGCAGACAACAGAACGTGCGCGAGGTTCGACTGGGACATGCCCCGTCTAGACGGCCGATCGCCGGTGTGTGCGATAACATGCGTTAAGCGATCAGACGGGCTCTGATTGCAAGCGCAGATAGGTGGGGTCGAATTCAGCGATCTCGGCCAAGCGACGCCAGTCGAGAATATCGATCCGCCCACCCGCCCAGGCGACGACACCTTCGCTGCGGAGCTCGGAAATCAGACGGCTGACATGGACAGTCGAAAGGCCGAGCGCATCACCCAGCGTCGTTTGCGTCAGCGGGAGTTCGAAGGTCAGATCGCCCGTCTGGCCCACGGCCTGGAGCCGCAGATAAAGCTCGCAGACCAGATGCGCCAGATGGCCCAGACCGCTACGTCGGCCCATGCCCACCAGCCATTGTCGATGGATGGCGGCGTCGATGATGGTGTCCAGCCAAAGCAGTCGGCTCAGGTGTGGATGTCGCTCGGTGATGTCGATCAAGCCGCTGTGCGGCGCCTCTGCAATCACGCAGTCGGTCAGGGCTACGACGCCGTGATCCATCTGCTTCATCAACAGGCTGTGCAGGTCGATGAAGTCGCCGGAGACATTGATCTCGGTGATCTGACGCGCCCCGTCTTCCAGCGCGGAATAACGCGCTGAAAAGCCCGAAATCAGAAGGGTGCTGTGAAGCGGGCGGGTGTGCTCGCGCACGATATCGGATCCGGCGGAGACGGTTTTGGGCGGCTCCAGCGCTTTCTGTAGGGCCTCGATCTCTTCGGGAGAGATGCGATCGCGCAGGGACAGTTTCTCGACCAGGGTCGTGATCTTGGGCGCGGCTTGAAGTCTGCTCATTGGGCGCTTTCCATCAGGCTCCAGCCGTCAGGCGCATCGTCGGAAGCGGCTGCGGTGACGCTGACGACCGTCTGACCGTCTGCATCCGTGACGATGACGCTGAAGGCGCGGGTCGTCCAGAAGGAGGCTCCACGATAACGCAGGATTTCGCCTAGAACGGCGACGGCCTCCTCTCTGGCGGCATCGACGCTCTTCAGCTCCTCGCCCTGGTCGTCGCGGATGCAGTCGCCGTTCTGGGTATGGAAAAAGTAGCGCGGCAATCTTTCCTCCTGGCAGCAGCCGAGGGAGGAAGCGGTCACGGGGCCGATTGGTTCAGCCCTCTGTGATCTTTCAGATTTCCTGGTTAAAGGCGCCGATTTCCGGATAGGCGGCCAGGCGGGGTTTGATCTCCTTGCGGAAGAGATCGCGCATGTCGTCTTCCGACCGCATGCTCTCGACCACCACCACCAGTTCCGGCTTGTTGGACGAGGCGCGCACCAGCACCCAGGATCCGTCTTCCAGGTGAACCCGCACGCCGTTGACGGTGATGGCCTCAAGGATCTTGCGGCCCAGGATCTCGCCGCCCGCTTCGGCCAGGTCGGAGTATTCCTTCACGATCCGCTCCAGCACAGCGTACTTCAGCTCGTCGTCGCAATGGGGCGACATGGTCAGGCTGGTCCAGGCGTCGGGCAGGGCCAACTTCAGCTCGCTGAGTTTCTTATCCGAATTGCGGTCCAGCATGGCCAGAACCGCGCCGGCCGCGACCAGGCCGTCGTCATATCCATGCCCCAGATCGCCGGCCATGAAAAAGTGGCCTGACTTCTCGAAGCCGGCCAGTGCGCCCAGTTCGGCGGTCTTGCGCTTGATATAGGAGTGGCCCGTCTTCCAGTAGACCACCTCGGCGCCGTTGGCCTTGAGGATCTCATCGGTCTTGTAGAGGCCGGTCGACTTCACATCGACGACAAAGGTGCTGTCCGGATAGACCTTGGACAGGTCGCGGGCCAGCATCAGGCCGATCTTGTCGGCGAAGATTTCCTCGCCCGTGTCGTCCACCACGCCGCAACGGTCGCCGTCGCCGTCGAAGCCAAGGGCCAGATCGGCGCCCGTCTCACGCACCCGTTGGGTCATCTGCACCAGCATGGCGTGATCTTCCGGGTTCGGATTGTATTTGGGGAAGGTGTAGTCGAGGTCGGTGTCCATCTCGATCACATCGACGCCCATCCGGCGCAAGGCGTCGGGCGCAAAGGCGCCTGCCGTGCCGTTGCCGCAGGCGCAGACCACCTTTAACGGCCGCTTGATCTGAACCTTTGACGCCACGTCGGCCACATAGGTTTCGCGGAAGTCATCGACGCGCGCCAGCTTGCCGCCGGGGCGGGCCACGCCCTCGCCGTTCAAAACGATCTCTTTCAGGCGGCCCATCTCGTCGGGGCCGAAGGTCAGGGGCTTGTTCGCCCCCATCTTCACCCCGGTCCAGCCATTCTCGTTGTGGCTGGCCGTCACCATGGCGACGCACGGCGCACCCAGTTCGAACTGCCCGAAATAGGCCATCGGCGACAAGGCCAGGCCCACGTCCAGAACCTCCATCCCGCCTTCCAGCAGCCCCAGGATCAGGGCCTGTTTGACGCTGAGGCTATAGCCGCGGAAGTCATGGCCAGTGACGATCTTCGGCGCGACGCCGATCTCGTGGACATAGGTGGCCAGGCCAATGCCCAAAGCCTGGATGCCGAGAAGGTTGATCTCTTTCTCCAGGATCCAGCGTGCATCATATTCGCGGAAACCGGTCGGCTTCACGAAAGCCAGGTTTTCGTAATCGGCGCTATTCGGCTTCAGGTCCTGCCTGGGCTTGAGCATTTTGTGCGGCTCAGGCGGCGGAGCGCTTGCGAATGCGGGCGATGCGGCGCAGGCGGCGCCAGAAACGGCCACGCTCCGGTTCGGGATAGGGCTGCAGGTTCTCGACGAACTGATCGGCTGAGGCGCGCCAGCTGAACTTCTCCGCATAGGCGCGCACGACCTTGCGGTCGAGTTCGAGGCAGTCCAGACAGGCGGTCCGGAGGTCCTTGTCGATCGCCCCGGCGTTCGAGCCGGGGATGATGTCGATGGGGCCGTGGGCCGGATAGGCGGCGACCGGAGTGCCGGCGGCCATGGCCTCCAGGATCACCAGCCCGAAGGTGTCGGTCCAGCTGGGGAAGACGAACACATCGGCGTCGCGGAAGCAACGCGCCAGCTCGTCGCCGAACCGGGCGCCGAGGAACTTGGCCTCGGGATATTTCTCCTGAAGCTCCGCACGGGCGGGTCCGTCGCCGACGACGATCTTGGTGCCGGGCAGATCGAGCTGAAGGAAGGATTCGATGTTTTTCTCGACCGCTACGCGCCCGACGTTCAGGAAAAAGGGCCGGGGCCAGTCCTTGCCGCCCAGCTCGTCGTAGATGCGCTCCAGGTCGGGGTTGAACACGTCCGTGTCCACGCCGCGCGACCAAGGGGAAACGTTCTTGAACCCGTGCTCGACCAGTTCGTCGCGCAGGGTCGGCGTCGCCACCATCAGCCGACCCGACGGCTTGTGGAACCATTTCATATAGGCGTAGCCGACCTGGACCGGGATCGGGAAACGGGCTGAGACATATTCGGGGAATTTGGTGTGGTAGCTGGTCGTGAACGGCAGCTTCCATTCCACGCAGATGCGGCGCGTGGCGATGCCGATCGGACCCTCGGTGGCGATATGCACGGCCTCCGGCTCGAAGGCCCGAAGCATTTCGCGGATCTCTTCCTCCGCCCCGAGCGCCAGTCGGATTTCCGGATAGGTCGGGCAGGGAATGGTCTTGAACAGGCTGGGTTCGATGACCTCGACCTCATGGCCCATGCCGCGGCATTCCGCGACCGTGCGGGTCAGGGTGCGGACGACGCCATTGACCTGCGGCTCCCAGGCGTCGGTGGCCAGAACGATGCGCATTGAGGCGGGCGGACCCTGAGCCGTTGAGTAAGGGCGGAACTTCTAGACGGTTCGAATGACGAAGGCGAGACAGCGATTCCATCGTCGCAGTGTGGCTGTCGTTCGGCTTAGGACAGTTGAACGGCATTGTCCCCATCGTGAGCCAAGGCCCCCAGCGTTTCTCGAAGCTGGATATGAGCGGTCATGATCGAGCGGAGCGATAATGCCGGCGATGGTTCGTCTATAAAGTCGCCGCTTTCGAGCATGGCGTCGCGCCAGAGGCCTTGAGGCGTAAGAAAAAGCCACACGGCGCGCAGCGCGCAGCCTGCCTGTTCCAGCGAGGCCGCGCAGGGGGCGTCGTCTGCCATAGACGCAAGGATCAGCGACGCCTTGAGCCATTGCGTCTGTGACCAAAGCCGGGCGCGACCCCTTTGGATGAGGCCTTGGTCGCTCACGGCCTCCACGGCGACTCCGCGTTTCAAGTCGATGCCTTGAAGCCCAGCCTTGAAGAACTTGCGGGCGTTCACGAGGGCGGCGGTGTCGGATGTCAATCGGCTGTAGCGGGCCAGCAGCCAGGCCCGATAGAACAGGTCGCCAGGCGACGCCGGATGATCGATGTCCGATGCGTCTTGCATCAAGCTGACGATCTGGTCTGCAGCCCGGCGCCAGCCTGGATCGGCGCTTATGCCTGCCCAAGCAAGCGCGCCTTCCAGCAGGATGAGAGACTTCGCTTGTTCGGGTGGTTCGTTCTCGTCCCGTAAAAGACGGTCGCGAAAGAGTATGGCGTCGCGCTCCACCGAGGGGGCGCGTGTCGCTGCAAAAATAGCCGCCAAGGCGACAGGCAAGCCGCTATGATCGCCTTGTTCGGGGTGATCGCTGTCCAATGGCACGTGCGGCAGACCTTTTTCGATCACCGCCCGCCATGGTCCAGACCAGTCCTGGCGACCGGCTTCGGCGTAGGCTTCCAGCTGCGCCGCCTGAACTTGAAGTTGAGGCGATGTCGCAATGCGACGCCCGCTCATGCTCAGCAGCGTTTCGAACGCCCCGGACGTCCCCTGTCCCAATGTGCACCAAACGGGAAGCGCAGACTGACGCAACCATGTCGCCAGCCGCTCAGCGCCGCTTATCAAAGACTCTGGGGCGGGCGTTGGAAAATCGAGATGCGTCGGTGACAGTTTCCCGAGCCGCTCGACGACTTTCCTGACGTCCTGGCTGCGCCTCAGGTCTGTGACCAGAACGGCATCGCGTTCCACGATGACGCCCACATCCCGCAGACCGATAACTGCGACCATGACGCCGTCGGATGACCGCACCAAACAGCCCTCGGAGTCTTCCAGAAGATGCAGCCCGACGCTGCCTTCGCCAGAGGCCTGTACGGCGTCCCAGGCCCCGAGGTCGGACCAGGAAAACCGCACGGGAAGGACCGACGCGCGGCTCGTCTTTTCCATCACCGCATAGTCGATCGAAATCTTCGGTGCGTTGGAGAACTGCGGCCCAAGCAACCGGTATCGCCCATTGAATTCCGCATGCGCAAGGGCGTCCCTGGCGGCTGTCATGACTGCGGGCACCTGTTGGGACATTTCCTCGATCAGCACATCTGCGCGCACGATGAAGTTGCCGCTGTTCCACAGATAGCCGCTTTGAATGTGCCGTTCCGCCGTAACCGCATCTGGCTTTTCGACGAAGGCCGCGACTTCCGTGAGGCCTGCCCCGGACGGTTCGATGTAGCCGTAGGCGGAGGACGGTTCTGTCGGCACGACCCCCAGGGTGACGATGCGACCCTTGTCTGCAGCTGCGGCGGCTTCCTGCACTGCTGCGTGAAATGCGCCATGGTCGGGAATGTGGTGGTCGGAGGCGACGAAGAGATTGACGGCTTGCGGGTGCTGTTGGGCGGTCCACAGGGCTGCGACAGCCATTGCGGCGGCGGAATCGCGGCCCTTGGGCTCCAGGAAGACGGTGGCCGTAGCGCCGACTTCATCCAGTTGAGCGAGAATTTCCAGACCATGTTGCGCTCCCCCCACGACGATCAGTTCGCCGCCCTGCTCCATAAGCGGAAGGGCGCGCTCCACCGCGTCTTGGAACAGGGACCGATTGCCAGCCAACGGAATGAACTGCTTGGGGCGTGAGGGGCGAGAAGCGGGCCAGAGCCGCGTGCCCGCCCCACCGCACATGATAACCGGATAAATCATCGCCATGGTCAAAGCTGCTCCGATTGGATCGTGCAAGTCCAGTAGGACGCGTCTTTAGTTTGCGCAGTTGCCGAAATCCATCATTGCGGAGGGGCGCGCAGAGGTTGTTTTGAGCTCGTCGGTCCCGCTTTAAAGCGGCAACACCGTCGTCGACTTCACTTCTTCCAGCACCGCATAGGTCCGTGTTTCGCGCACACCCGGCATGCGCACCAGAACGTCGCCGAGGAAGGCGCGGTAGGCGTCCATGTCGCCGACGCGGGCCTTGATCAGATAGTCGAAGCCGCCGGCGACCATGTGACACTCCAACACCTCAGGCTGGCTGCGCACGGCGGCGGCGAAGGCTTCGAAGACGTCGCCGGTGGTGCGGTCCAGCAAGACTTCGACGAAGATCAGCAGGTCTCGGCCGACCTGGGTCGGGTCGATCATGGCGGCGTAGCCGGTGATGATCTTCTTCTCGCGCAGCCGTTTGACCCGTTCGAAACAGGCGGCGGGCGACAGGTTGCAGCGCCGCGCCAACTCGGCGTTGGAGATGCGGGCGTCTGTCTGGAGCACCCTGAGGATGCGGCGGTCGATGGCGTCGATGTCGATCATCGGAAATCAGGTCTCTGAACCGAACGATCTTCGGCGTGGGTTCGTATCATACGAAGCACCTTCAATGAAGTCCGGCATATACGCCTGAAATCCACAGGATTTGTCGCCGATGACCACCCCCGCCTTCACGCCTTCGAGCCTGGCCGCCTGGGACGGTCTGGACGCGCATAAGTTCCGCGATGAGCGTGAAGCCGTCGCCGCCAACCTGGCCCGCATGCCACTGGACGCCGCTGAGCGCGCCGCCGTGGTCGCGGAAGCCACAGCCCTGGTCGAACACGCCCGGCGCAGCCAGAAAAAGCAGGGGGTGGTCGAGAGCTTCCTTCAGCAGTTCAGCCTGGGCACCCGCGAGGGTCTGGCCCTGATGTGTCTGGCCGAGGCCCTGCTGCGCGTGCCGGACGAGGAGACGCGGGATCGCCTGATCGCCGAGAAGATCGGATCCGCCGATTGGGCGTCGCACCTGGGCCAGTCCGACAGCCTCTTTGTCAACGCCTCGACCTGGGGCCTGATGCTGACAGGGAAGCTGGTCGACGTCGACGACGAGGCGCGCAGCGACCTGCCCGGCTTCCTCAAGCGGATCGCCGGTCGTCTGGGCGAGCCGGTCATCCGCCAGGCGGTGGCCACGGCGGTCAAGATCATGGGCGAGCAATTCGTCGTCGGCCGCACCATTCAAGGGGCGCTGAAACGGTCGAACAAGGAAGGCTGGCTGTGTAGCTTCGACATGCTGGGCGAGGGCGCCCGGACCGTCGCTGACGCCGACCGCTATGAGAAGATTTACGCCGACGCCATCGAGGCGGTCGGCAAGACGTCCAAGGGGCAGGGGTCGGAGCACGGCCACGGCGTCTCGGTGAAACTGTCGGCCCTGTCTCCCCGCTATGAGGCGACGCACGAGGACGACGTGTGGGCGACCCTGTATCCCCGGATCCTGCGCCTGGCCCAGATCGCGGCCAGGTACGACATCAACTACACGATGGACGCCGAGGAGGCGGACCGTCTGGCCCTGTCGCTGAAACTGCTGGACCGGCTGGCGCACGAACCCGGCCTGGGCGGCTGGACCGGCCTGGGTCTGGCGGTTCAGGCCTATCAGAAGCGCGGGCTTGAGACGATCGAGCGGGTCGCCGACCTCGCCCGCCGCTCGGGCCGCCGGCTGATGGTGCGGCTGGTCAAGGGCGCCTATTGGGACACCGAGATCAAGCGCGCCCAAATCTTCGGCCGCACCGACTATCCGGTCTTCACCACCAAGGCGGCGACCGACCTGAACTACCTCGTCTGCGCCAAGGCCATGATCGAGGCCGCGCCGGCGATCTACAGTCAGTTCGCCAGCCACAACGCCCACACCCTGGCCGCCGTGCGGCGCATGGCGCGTGACAAGGGCGTTACGGTCGAACACCAGCGCCTGCACGGCATGGGCGAGGCGCTTTACGACGCCGCACACGAGGCCTGGTCGGACGAGACGGTCATCGTGCGCGCATACGCCCCCGTCGGCGGGCATGAGGAACTTCTGCCCTATCTGGTGCGGCGCCTGCTGGAAAACGGCGCCAACTCCTCCTTCGTCCACGCCCTGCTGGACGAGCGCGTGCCCGCCTCGGCCGTTGCGGCCGATCCCATTTCCCTGGTCGAGCAGGCGCCCGACCGTCACCCCAAGATTCCGGTTCCCAAAGACATGTACGGCGATCGTCAGAACTCCCTCGGCCGCGACTATTCCCAGGCCGCCGACCGTGAAGCCCACGCCAAGGCGCTGGAGCTCGTCGATCGCGAAAAACTGACATCCGGCCCCATCGTGGCTGGCCGCCTGCGCGCCGGGATCAACGCGCAGGACGTGACCAACCCCTTCGACCGGTCGCAGGTGCTGGGCCATGTCTTGGAAGCCGAGCCGGCCGACATCGACGCCGCCGTCGAAGCCGCCGCTGAGGTCCAGGTCCAATGGGACCGTCAGGGCGGCGCCAAACGCGCCATCGTCCTGCGCGCCATGGGCGATGCGCTGGAGGCCGATCTGGACCGCCTGGTCGCCTTGCTGAGCCGCGAAGCGGGCAAGACCCTGAATGACGGCGTCGCCGAGGTGCGCGAGGCCGCCGACTTCTGCCGCTACTACGCCCTGCTGGCCGAGCGCGACTTTACCGCCCCCCAGACCCTGAAGGGGCCGACCGGCGAAACCAATCAACTGATCCTGCACGGACGCGGCGTCTTCGCCTGTATCTCGCCGTGGAACTTCCCTCTGGCCATCTTCACGGGCCAGATCGCTGCGGCTCTCGCCGCCGGCAACGCCGTCCTGGCCAAGCCCGCCGAACAGACCCCCCTGATCGCCGCCGAGGCCGTGCGCCTCTATCACAAGGCCGGGCTGAACCACGACCTGCTGGCCCTGGTCCCAGGGCGCGGCGAGACGGTGGGCGCGGCCCTGGTCACCCACCCCGGAATCGACGGCGTCGCCTTCACCGGGGGCACGGATACAGCCGCCGCCATCAACCGCTCCATCGCCGCCCGGCCCGGCGCCATCATCCCCTTCATCGCCGAGACCGGCGGCCTGAACGGCATGTTCATCGACACCACGGCGCTGAAGGAACAGGTGATCGATGACGTGATCCAGTCGGCCTTCGGCTCGGCCGGCCAGCGCTGCTCGGCCCTGCGCGTCCTCTATGTGCCCAGGGATTCGGCCGACGCCCTGATCGAGGGGCTAAAGGGCGCCCTGGCCGTCCAGACCGTAGGCGATCCCGCCGATCCCAAGACCGACATCGGCCCTGTCATCGACCCGGAATCGCGCCGCGCCCTGGAGGCCCACATCGAGCGCCTGGCCCGCGAAGCCAAGGTGATCATCCGCGCCCACCTGCCACTGGGTTCGGAAAAGGGCGACCTGTTCGCCCCCACCATCGCTGAGATTCCCACGCCCGACTTCCTGGAGCGCGAAGTTTTCGGCCCCATCCTACATATCTACCGCTACGCTCCGTCCGACCTTAAGGCGGTCGCCGGCAAGCTCGCCGCGCGCGGCTACGGCCTGACACTTGGCATCCATAGCCGTATCGAGGCCTTCGCCGCCGAGGTCATCGACCTGGTCCCCGCCGGCAACGTCTACGTCAACCGCTCGATCACCGGCGCGGTGGTCGGCGTCCAGCCCTTCGGCGGCGAAGGGCTGTCAGGTACTGGGCCAAAGGCCGGCGGGCCCAACAGTCTGATCCGCTACGCGGCCGAGAAGGCGATTAGCGTGAATATCGCCGCGCAGGGCGGGGATCCAGCGCTGCTGAACCTTTAGGGGTCAGTTTGAACCCAGCACGATGTTCTTGAGGTATTTCCCGTAATCGCTCTTGCCGAGCTTGGCGGCCAGTACTTCGAGCTTGGCGGCGTCGATGAAGCCCTTCTGGAAGGCGACCTCTTCGGGACAGGCGATCTTGAAGCCTTGACGTTTTTCGAGGACACGGACGAACTCGGCGGCTTCCAGCAAGCTGTCGGGCGTTCCTGTGTCTAGCCAGGCGTAGCCGCGCCCCATGATTTCGACCGACAGATTGCCCTGCTCCAGATAGATTCGGTTGACGTCGGTAATCTCAAGTTCGCCGCGTGGCGAAGGTTTGAGGTCACGGACGATCTCGACTACATCACTGTCATAGAAATAAAGACCCGTGACGGCCCAGTTGGAACGCGGTGCAGCCGGCTTTTCCTCGATCGACAGGGCCCGCATGTTCCCGTCGAACTCGACCACGCCGTACCGTTCCGGATCGTTGACGTGATAGGCGAACACTGTCGCCCCCCCCGACCGGCCCATGGCCGAGGTGAACAGGTCGGTGATGCCGTGGCCGTAATAGATGTTGTCGCCCAGGATCAGGGCCGACGGATTGTCGCCGACGAAGTCCGCGCCGATGATGTAGGCTTGGGCCAGGCCGTCGGGACTGGGCTGGACCGCATACTGGATCTCCATGCCCCACTGCGAGCCGTCGCCCAGCAGGGCCTGGAAGCTGGGCACGTCGCGCGGGGTGGAGATGATCAGCACCTCGCGGATGCCGGCCAGCATCAGGGTCGACAGCGGATAATAGATCATCGGCTTGTCGTAGACCGGCATCAGCTGCTTGGAGGTGACCAGTGTCATCGGATGCAGGCGCGTGCCCGATCCTCCGGCCAGGATGATGCCCTTCATGGGAGGGTCCTTTCGGCGTGGAGTTCGTGGACGATCTCGGCGACGGCGGCCTGCCACGGGCGGGGCGCGATACCGTAGTCACGGGTCAGTTTCTCGGCCGACAGGCGCGAGTTCGACGGGCGCTTGGCCGGGGTCGCGTATTCGGACGCAGGGATGGCCTCGACCGTAGCGGACGGGCCGCCAGTCGCGGCGCTGAGGGCGAAGATCTCGCTGGCCAGCCCGGCCCAGGTGGTCTCGCCGGCGTTGACGAACTGATAGACGCCGGTTGGCGCGTCCGCGTCGGCGATCATTCTGAGGGCGATGGTCTTAAGCGTTTGGGTGATGTCGCGCGCCGAGGTCGGGCAGCCGTGCTGATCGCCCACCACCCGCAGGGCCGGCCGGTCTGCGGCGAGCCGCAGCATGGTCTTGAGGAAGTTGGCGCGGTGCACGCTGAGCACCCAGGCCGTCCTCAGCACGACCGAGCGCGGATTGCCGGCCAGCACCGCCAGTTCGCCCGCCAGTTTCGAGGCGCCATAGACGCCGAGCGGCCCGACCGGATCGGTCTCGACATAGAGACCGTCCTTTGACCCGTCGAACACATAGTCGGTCGAGACCTGGATCAGCGGGATCCTGGCCTCGCGCGTGGCGTCGGCCAGGACTGCCGGCCCCATAGCGTTGGCGGCGAAGGCGGCGGCGACCTCGCTCTCGGCCTTGTCCACGGCGGTGTGGGCGCCGGAGTTGATCACGGCGGCGAAGGGGGTGGCGGCGAAGGCGGCGCGCACCGAGGCGGCGTCGCCCAGATCCAGTTCCGCCCGCGTCGGCGCGTGCAGCACAACTTCTTCGGGCCAGGCGGCGGCCTGGAGCTCCAGTCCCACCTGACCGGCCCCACCCGTGATCAGGATGTGGATCGGATCAGCCATTGGCGACACCCAGACGCTGGGTCGAATAGCGGCCGTCAAGGATGTCCTGCCACCACGCCTGGTTCTCCAGATACCAGGCCACCGTCTGTTCGATGCCCTGTTCAAAGGTCACAGACGGGGTCCAGTCCAGATCGGAGCGGATTTTGGACGCATCGATGGCGTAGCGATGGTCGTGGCCCGGCCGGTCGGTCACATAGGTGATCTGATCGGCGTATTGCCCCTCGGCCTTGGGCCGCAGCCGGTCAAGGATCGAGCAGATGGCGGTGACTACCTCAATGTTCTTCCGCTCGGCATTGCCGCCGACATTATAGGTCTCGCCGGGCGTGCCGGTCTCGAACACGGCCTGAAGCGCGCGGGCGTGGTCGTCGACGAACAGCCAGTCGCGCACGTTCGACCCGTCGCCATAGACCGGCAGGGGCTCGCCGTTCAGAGCCCGGATGATGATCAGCGGGATCAGCTTCTCGGGGAAATGATAGGGACCGTAGTTGTTGGAGCAGTTGGTCACCAGCACCGGCAAGCCGTAGGTATGCCCCCAGGCCCGCACCAGATGGTCCGAACCCGCCTTGGACGCTGAATAGGGCGAGCGCGGATCATAAGGTGTGGTCTCGGTGAAAAAGCCGTCCTCTCCCAGCGAGCCAAACACCTCGTCGGTCGAGATGTGGTGGAAGCGGAACGCCGCCTTGGCGTCCTCGTCCAGGCCGCGCCAGTAACCCAGTGCCTGGTTCAGCATGACGAAGGTGCCGACCATATTGGTCTGGATGAACTCACCCGGCCCGTCGATCGACCGATCAACATGGCTCTCGGCCGCCAGGTGGGCGACCACGTCCGGCCTGAATTCTTGCAGGGCCTTGGACACCGCGTCTGCGTCGCAGATGTCAGCCTGAATGAAGCTGTAGCGATTGCTGGATGACGCCGGCTCCAGCGAACTCAGCATGCCAGCATAGGTCAGCTTGTCGAACACCAGAACTTCGTGATCGGTGTGCTCGATCAGACGCCGCGCTAGGGCCGAGCCGATGAATCCAGCCCCGCCGGTGATCAGAATACGCATGCATCCTCTTTTCTTGAAGCATAACATCCGCCCAGACCTTTAGAAATTTTCGGTTTTCTCTTCCCGAAAACACTGATGTCTCGTCATGGGCGCGCTTTAAAACAATAAAAGCTATTTCCAGCTTTCGCTTAATCTATGCAGGTTTTGCAAAAAAAACCGCCGCATATCGCAGAACCATGACACTGTCTATGAATTCTGATAGCCCGTGGATCAAGCTGTCTTCCTCATTCGAGGACCGCACTCGGCTGGAGCCCAAGATTTTCTCGCAGCATTTCAGAACGTATTGAACACCAGTCATGCCGCCCGCCTCGCCGAACTCGGCGGCGTAGCTGGTGTGGAGATCCTCGACGATATATTGGCCGCCGGGCTTGAGGTGAGGCAGCAGGGTTTGCAGGCCGATGATCTGGTGCGACCAGATGTGGGATCCGTCCTCCACGATCAGGTCAAAGGGGCCGTTCTGCTCGGCGAAGGCCTTCAAGGCCGCGGCGTCGGATTGATCGACCAGTTGAATTCGGATCCGGTCGCCCGTGACGTTCAGGGCGCTTTCCGCAATGTCCAAACCATAGATGGTCGCGCTAGGAAAATACTCTTCCCACATGCGTATCGACGCCCCCTTTTGGACGCCGATCTCCAGAACCTTTCGAACTTCCGTCCGTTCCAGCATCGAGAACCGTTCGTAGACCCGAAGGTAGTCATGCCCTTTGCCGGGCTCGCCCCTTTTCCCATCGACGGCCTTGTCCGTCCGGTATTTGAGACCGAGTTCATTGAGCAATGACATTCAGAAAGCCTCTAGTTTCATTTCGCGAACTATTGGCGCCGGTTGCGATAATATCAAGCAACAAGCTCAGTGCTTCGGCCCGCTTCTCGCGCGCGAGCGTTGCGCGATGGCGCCGAGGTCACTAGGATCGTCCTGCGGGGAAAAATGAACGTTCGTGGAACCATCGACGACATGACCAACCCCTATGTCGGCCTTGAGGACCGCGCGTTCTGGAAGCTGGCCGTCGCTTCGCGAAGTCTGTTCGATCTGGCGGAGCTTTGGAAGCCCAAGTTCGACCTGAAGATGTCCGATCAGTTCGTGACTTTCGGATCCTGTTTCGCGCAACATATCGGACGGGCTTTGGCGGCGAGGGGTTTTGCCTGGTTCAATGGCGAGCCCGCGCCTCGGGGGCTGTCGGCGTCGAGCGCCAAGAGTTTCAACTATAACGTCTTTTCGGCGCGAACGGGCAATATCTACACCACGTCCATTCTCGCCCAATGGGTCGAATGGGCGGCCGGCTCGCGCGCCTTGCCGGACGAAGTCTGGGAAAACGACGGCCGATTCTACGACCCCTTCCGTCCTGCGGTGGAGCCTGGTGGATTCGGTTCGGCCGAAGAGATGCAGGCTAGCCGAAAGGTCGCGGTTATGGCCCTCAAGACCTGCATCGAGCAGGCGGACTATTTCGTCTTCACGCTGGGCCTGACGGAAAGCTGGCGAAACACCGAGACGGGTTACGAATACCCCATGTGCCCGGGAACCGTGGCGGGAGTTTTCGACGAAAGGACGCATGCGTTCGACAACCATACGGTGATGGATGCCCTGACCAATATCGAGTCAGCCATGGACCAGATGAAGGTCCTCAATCCAGACCTGAGGTTCATCCTCACCGTATCGCCCGTGCCGCTGACCGCCACGAAATCCGGCGGCCACGTCATGGTCGCCACCATGGAGTCAAAATCCGTACTGCGCGCCGTGGCGGGGCAGTTGTCGCGACAGCGGCCGGACGTGGACTATTTCCCATCCTATGAGATCATAAACAGCCCCGTCACCAAGGCGGTATTCTTCGAACCCAATCAGAGGGACGTGAATCCGAGCGGCGTCGATTTCGTCATGGACAACTTCTTCAAGGGCGTTTCGGCCGCTGAGGGGGGTCCCAAAGAGGAAGTGAAAAAAGCGCCTTCGAAAATCGAGGATCATGCGACGGCGGATGTAGACGACGTGGTGTGTGAAGAGGTGCTGCTGCAATCCTTCAAGGATGTCGCGTGAGTATGCCAAAAATATGCTTTTTGGGTTCCAGCTATATTGGTGCGGTCTATTCGGCCTATAAGCTGGGGACGCCGGGTGATGAGTTTTACGACATCGATTTCTATGGTCACAGCAACGGCGGTTTTCCGAATGTCGATATCGTCGATAATCAAATCGTTAATGTGCGTTTCAAGTCGAGAGTAAATCCGCAGCCTAAAACTGGAATCATTGCGAAGATAAAGCGTCTTTTTGGCGAAAGGCCGGTTCAGCCCCGTGGCGTCGATTCGTATGACGCATTCGTCATATACGCAGATCTTCCATCACCTCAGGATGCCCAAAGAGCTTTCACCGCTGCGCGCAAGGCCCAGTGCTCCGCGCAGGTCTGCAACCGTGTAATTATCGACTTGGTGAAGGGGGCGGATGCCTACAGAATTTCTGAAACCCTCAAATCTTTGACGGGCAAGCCGACGGTGCTTCTTTCAGCAAACGTCGTTTCAACGACCATCCTGAAGATGGACGATGCGCGTTTTAGTGAAATCCAAGCCATGATGCAGGAGGCTTTGGGCGATCATGACTATGTGGCCTTCCCTCGTGTTCTTTTCGACGATCTTCATCGGCCCGTAGGCGATTTCTACCGGGGTTCAATCCTGCTGACAGGTGAAAAGGCTGTTGAGAACGCTGGCCATGATTATCACCACATGAACGAGAAAGGCGGGCGTGAAGTCCTCAACGCCGTCCTTCGCCATCTGGATCTGAAGTTCGGTCTTCAGAGTAGGGCGGCCTAGAAGTTGTCATGCCCCGCCACGGTGAGGGGCGAAGGGTGAGACATGTTAAACAGGCGCGCAGTTGTAGCGGGTTGGGGCTTTCTTTCTGCGGTTCCGAGCGCCGCATGCGCGCGGCCGTCGGAGGAGCCCGCCTCACCCGCGCTTTTCGGCGCGAGAGCCGGTCGTCTGTCCCGCGCGGAGGCCATCCGGAATGTCGCCGCGCTGAAGGCGGCGTTCGAGAGCGGCCGGCTTATCGACGGGGGTGGAGCAACCTATGAAATCCACGGCGAGTTGCGGATCACGGCGCCGCCTCGCCTGCGTCGCCTGACCCTGCGGCAGACATCTGTCGATCCCAAGCTGGAGAAGACCGTCGTTCTGGATGGGCTGAGCGCTGGTCAAATCGTCATAGAAGACTTCGTCATAGACTTGGCCGATCTTCAACAGGATGGCGGCATGGGGCAGTGCTCCGCCCTTCAGATCAGCAATTGCGCGTCAGCCGTCCTGACTCGGGTGACCGTCCGCAACGCCGGCGCCATCACCGGCATCAAGATCATCGCCACGCCCGGCGCTGTGCTTCGCGACATCGTCATTCAAGATTTCAAACCGCGTTTCCTGCGAGAGCCCGAAAACGACGTTTGCCAAGGTGTCGAGTTTCAGCTGTGCCGCGGTTTCTCCATCTCAAACGCCAGGGTGTCGGGGCTTGTCGCCCAATGGCCCGGCCGACCGGCGCTGTCTCGGCAGTATTCCAGAGGCGTCGTCTGTGGGTCTTCCACGGGCGGCCGGATCGCGAAATCGAGCATCGGTCCAGGTGTCGAGCAGGGCGTGGACATCAGCGGCCGTGGAAACCTTCGGATATCGGTCGTCGGCAACCGAATTCTGGACGCCGGCACCTGGGGCGTGAAATGCGCGAACTGGTTCAACGACATCATCATTGCCGACAACCAGATCATCCGGCCGGGGTGCGCAGGCATCACCTGCTCGGCCCCGGGAGACGCAAATGGCGACCTGCCGGGCGATGTTCAGATCACCGGCAATGAGATCGTCAATCCGGGCGCAAGCGGTCTTTGGCGCGCGTCGGAGCCGGCCGGGATCATACTTTACGCCCGACAAGAGGCCGGCACGGCGGCGCCTTATGGCGTCGTAGCCCGTCGGAACCGGATCATCGACGATCAGTCCGCCCGGACAATGACGCGGGCCTTCGATTCGATAATGGTTGGACCGTCGGGCGCCGGGCCGACCCGCGCCTGGCTGACGTCTCGCGCGGATCGTCCCAACATCGAGTTCGACAATTTGGCTTCTGGTTTCACCATCGAAAGAAGCCGCGGATGGCAATCGGGCTGATGTCAGTATGCCTTGTCTCCGGTCAGCTGCCGGATGGCTTGCAGTTGCTTTTTTTGCAGCACGACCATTTCGGCCAGATGGCGCTCGATCTGCGCCAGCACGGCTGAATCAGGGGAGGATTTTATAGGGGTCGCCATGGGAAGTTGTCCGACTGAATGGGTGATGAGAGCATGACAAACGCCTTTTTAAGGCTAAGGTTCAACCGCCCCCGATCAGTGCGTCTACCTCCGTCTTGAAATCGACCGTGGCCTGACGACACTCGGCGAGAGCGTCCGGATAGGCGACCGCCTGACTGAGGTAGCGCCGCCATTCGGCGGCCTCGCACAGGACGGGGGTGTGTTTGAACCGATACATCTTCGACATGTTCGGGATGGCCAAAACCCGTCGACCCAAAAGGGTCGCCCAATAGGCGCCGTGATAGGAGTTTGTGATCACGGTTTCAGCTGACGCCAGAAAATTCAGAACCGAATCGATGTCTTCCTCGGCGTTGGTCATCATTGGATGGCCGTCGATCGGGATCGGAATTCGCTTGTGCGCGTAGAGCACCACATCCTGTGTCGGCGCGGCGGGCTGGTCGAACTGGGGCAACATGCAGCTAACGCAGGGCGTCCAGCGAAATTCCGTCCCGAAATCGCGGAGGCCGACAAGATCGAAGGCTTCGAGATAGGTCGGCAAGGCGCCGTCATAGGGGGAAACGAAACCGCCCTTGCGGTCGACGATCAGACTTTCTCCGACGCCCCAGGCGACGAGACTGGACAGGCGAGAGCGCTGGGCCGCCAAAACTGTCATGGCGGCGTCGAACGTCGCCGCAATCAATCCTCCCCCGCCGAGAATGACGTGACCACCCGGCGGTAGGGCGGATTCGATTTCGAGGATGTCCTGACGGTCTCCCTTCAAATCGGGAAAATACCGATCCGGCGAACAGAACCAGTCGCCGACGTTGGTCCGGTCAGAGCGAAAGACGGAAGTGATCGTCATCGGGCAGAAAACTCGTAGACGCGTTCGCGGGGGCCATGGGGCACGATCCCGACGAGACGATACCCCGCGCTGTCGGCCTTGGAGACAAGCTGCGCCGACGTCAGGTCGTTGAACCACCCATGTGTTCTGCGGTCGCGCCCGTGGTCAAGGTCTGTCGGATTGTAGGTGATGATCGCGCGGGGCCAGCGTTTCGCCATGGCCGCTAGCAGGCGTTCAGGCTGATGTATGTATTCCAGAACACCCAGCATCGTCGCGACGTCCGCTTCGACGCCAGGCATGTCGTCGCCGTTGAGATCCACGATGATCGTACGGCCGTCGCGGGCGACGAGGTCGGCGGGCAGATACGTCGCTCCATTCGCCAGTTCGTGTTCCAGATCCATTGCGCCGCAGCCGAGATCCAACACCGACGCCCCGGCCGGGATCAGGCTCGCGACGACTGCGGCGCGGGAGCGCCATGCGGACTTGAGGTTGGACGCCTGGGCCCATCGCAAGGTGTCGGACGCGCCGCTGTCCATCAGACTGCGAGTGTCTGCGGCCCGCTCTTGCGCCGTTTTCGCCGAGTAGGCCGCGTGCGGGCCCTTTCCGGGCGTCGTCTGGTCAAGTTCTGCCAGGCGGTTTCGCCGTGCGGACAGGTTGTCCTTCCTCTGATCGTCTTCGGAATCGTGGAACCGCTCCCGGCTGGCCTGAAGGTGTTCAATAAGGGGGATGATCGGAGGGCTGAAATTCCGGTTGAAGACGCAGCATAATTCCGGCGGCAGATAGTCGACGACTACGCCGTCTTCGCCGTGACGATGTCGTTTGGCGACTTTCTCCAGACAATGCTGGTCCCAGAGTTTCGGCGACCTTGCCTGTTCCGCCGCCCATTCCTCCAGGAAACGCACGGCGCCGGGCGTGTCGTTGATCAGGACCGTGCCGCTGATGATCGCCTCACCTTGGTGGCCGGCAAGAGCCACGTCGCTTTCATAGCCTCGCAGATAGGACCAGGGATTCGCGTGAACCACCGCATCCACGTCGATGTAGAGAAGCGGGCCACGCAGGCGCTTTCTCTCTTCCAGCAAAAAGGCGGGCTTGCACTGCACCGAGGCGAGCCAGTCCCGAGGTTCGATCGCGGTCAAGGCCAGGGGCAACCCCAATGCCTCGATCGAGCCCTTCATGCGTCTGGCCTCCTCGACATAGAGCGCGTCCAGCGTATGGAAGCCGACGATGGTCCCGGGCGTGTCGTCGAAGGCGTCGGGCGCTTGCTCCCGCAAGAGATCGAACCAGCGGCGATCGCCGGGCGCCTCGTAGTCGTGGGTCTCCAAGATGTCGAACAGGGCGGGAGCCAGTCGAAACTGGCGCGCGATGCGCCGCGCGGCGCGAGGCGCGAGAGACCCTGACGCCAGCTTCTCCCTAAAGCCGGCCGCCGCCGTATCCGGTTCATGGTTCAGCAAGCCCGCAAACCCCTTGCGAAGGTCCAGGCCGGTGAAGCTGGCCAAGGCCAGTTGGGCGAGATGCGGCCTTCGAAGGATGTCTTCGTGACGAAGCAGAAGGACGCCAGCCGCTTTTCGGGCGGTCGCTTCGGCGACGCCATGCTGAAAGAGAAGGCCCGGCGCGGCCAAGGTGACGATCTTGCGGGCCACGTGAAGGGCGTGATCATACCCCGTCGTGTAGGGCGCGTCGGTGTTTCCGTCCTGTTCGACCAGGCTGTCGCGAGGGTCGCGGACACAGATGACGACCCGCGTGTCTGCGCGTTCCTGATCCGACCAGCTTCGAATCTTCTTCAGACCCAGCAGATCACCGGAGGCCGTGGTGACCAAGGTCCGGTCGGCAGCGAAATCGGTGGAGAAGGCGGAGCTGGATACGACCTCTACCGCCTGGCTCGCGCTTCTTCGGAGCAGCCGTCCAAGAAGAGGAAGAGTCTGCGCGCTTGGCCCGCAGAGAATGATTCGACGACACGGCGCAGGATGGACCATGAGCGCTTGTCGCCGGATCGCGTTCGCGCTTCAAGGGTGTGGGGTGAGCCGCCGCCAGGGAATCATCATGACGCGCAGAATTCTTCTGGCCAGGCCGCGCCTCGACTGTTCTTTCAAACAAGGCCCGGTTCCGGACGTGGTCGGACCCCCGCTCAATCCGATCCTGCGTGAGTTCGGGCGTTTCCTGGATCAGATCCAGACTTTCCATGAGGCCCGAGGCGACACGGTCGTCGTCGATGAACAGCCTCTATGGCGCTTCGAACTGTCCGAACTTCAGGCTCTGGCCGTCGCTTTCGACAGAGTCTATTTTCCGCACAAGCTGCGACGGCAGTTCCCGATCGGAACGAACGCCTGGTTCTACAAGAATGCGCCCCTGGCCGGCTTTATGACGGCCGATCCCGCCGGCTGGGGCGCGTCCCTGTCCTTCCTGCCGCCGCCCGTGTCGCCAAGCGAGGTTGCGGATCAAGGCTACGCGGTCCTGCGGGAACGGATTTCCCGCAACGAATCGGTCTTTACGCAGCCCGCCCTGACGGGACCGCCTGTCTCCGGCGCGTATGATCTGTTTCTCTGCCAACTGCCCCACGATGAGACCATCCGGTTCCATTCGGACGTCGGGGTGTCCGAGGCGCTGGCGGCGGTGCTCGCGCACTGTCGGGCCGTGGGACGGCGGCTGGTCGTCAAGGGACATCCCGCCAACCGCAAGTCGATGGAGCCTCTCAGGGCGATGACCTCGGCCTATCCCGGGGCGGCGTGGGTCGATGACGTGTCGATTCACGCCTGCATCGCGGGGGCGGCTTGCGTCTTCACTGTCAACTCGGGCTCTGGAATGGAAGTTCTGCTGCACGATCGTCCGTTGATCCGGTTCGGGCGCGCGGAATATGACGCGGTCGTTGACCAGGCGGCCATCGACGACATCGCTTCGGCGCGAGGCAGGACGAGCACCACGCGTGAGCGCGCAGCCTTCATCCACGCCTATCTGTCGCGCTGCCTGGCGATCGATGATCCAGAGAGTTTCGAAACCGTTCTGGGCTGATGTGACGACCACGCGGCTTGCCCACAAACCGGCGAAGGCGTATGGCCACCTTCTTCGGGGCGGAGCCCAGATCGCTTGATGTTTCACAGTGCTTGAAAGACTCTCCGCCGGACGGGTTCGTCACAAGGTCTTGGCCTGATGATCGTCAAATCGGTCACCCATCACGTCAACATCGTCATTTCGCTCATATTGCGCGAGATCATCACGCGATACGGCCGCCGCGGCTTGGGCTTCTTTTGGCTGGTCGGCGAGCCATTGATGTTCACGATTGCCATCATCATCCTGTGGTCGTTCATCAAGGCACCCTACCAGCACGGCATCCGGATTGCGCCGTTCGTGATGACGGGATACATGTGCCTGATTATGTTCAGGCACATGGTGTCGTACAGCATGGCCGCCGCAAGCGGGAACTCTGGTCTATTGTACCACAAGACCATAAGTATCCTACACGTCTACATGGCGCGGTATGCGCTGGAGTTCTGTGGTTCGACTCTGGCGTTCTTCATCATCTATGTCGCGCTCGTGTTCCTGGGCCAGGTCGGTCCGCCGCAGAACCTTCTGCTTGTCTATTGGGGATGGTTCTCGCTTTTCATTCTGTCGATGGGCATCGCCATGGTGTTGAGCGCGCTAGCGGCCGAGTTCGAAATTCTGGAGCGCATCGTGCCGATCATGCTATATGCGGTTTTGCCCTTCTCGGGCGTTTTTGCGATGGCTGCCTGGATTCCGCCCAGCTATCGGGCCGTCTATCTGGCCATGCCCTTGCCGCATCCCGTCGAAATGATCCGCGCGGGTGTATTTGGCGAGTTCGTCGAGACGCATTATAGTCTTCTTTATCCCGCGTTCTGCGGCGGTATTCTCATTCTGTTTGGATTGTTGCTGCTCGCTCGTGCGAAGGAGCATCTGGATGCCGACTAGGCGTATCGATAGAGAGGCGCCGTCGGCGACTAGATTGCATGGCTGAATCACGGATCACTTATCTCGGCCCGACCGAGGGCGATCGTCCGCCCTCCGGTGGTGCTCGACCGCATGCGCTATGGAAGCGCGTGCCGCTGGCGTTCTTGGTCGTGGTGGCCTTGCCGACGCTCGCGACGGCCATCTACTTCCTGTTTATCGCTTCGCCGCGCTACGTTTCAGAAGCCCGCTTCATCGTCCGCGCTGCGTCTCAGGAGCAGCCCTCGACATTAGGCGTCGCCTTGCAGGGCGTCGGCCTGTCGTCCAATGCCACCGATGCCTTCGCCGTGCATGAATATATTCAGTCGCGCGACTCCCTCAGCGATCTGTCAAAATCCTTCGACGTCGCTGCGGTTCTGGCTCGGCCGGGTGTGGATCTGTTGTCTCGTTATCCGAAATTTGGCGCTGACACCTCTCGTGAAGGCCTGTTTAAAGCGCTGCAGAAGTTCGTCACGGTCGGCTACGAATCTTCGACCGGCATCAGCACGTTGCGTGTCCAGGCGTTCAATCCTACCGACGCCCAGGCGATCAACGCCGCCATGCTTGACGGTGGCGAGCGCTTGGTCAACCGGCTGAACAACCGCGCGTCAGCCCGAGCCGTTGACGACGCGGAACGCGCGGTCATCGAAGCTGAACAACGTCTTCGCAATGTGCAGTCGCGGCTGAATATGTTCAGGAATCGCGAAGGGATCGTCGATCCGATGTCGGCGGCAGCGGAAAATACCGGCATCATCTCCGAACTGTCCACCACCATAGCCACGCTTCAGGCTGAGCGGGCGCAGATTTCCAGCCAGGCGCCGCAAAGCCCGCAACTGCCGTCGATCGACGCACGCCTTGCTGCATTCCGCGGTCAGTTGGCTATCGAGCGGCAAAAGGTGGCTGGAAACGCCGGGTCGCTGGCCACCAAGGTCGGGGGCTATGAAGCCCTGGAGGCCGAGCGCACCATGGCGGACCGTGCGCTTGCCGCCGCCAGTGCGGGTCTGGACTCCGCGCGCATCGATGCACGACGTCAGAAGCTGTATCTGGAGCGGGTTGTGAATCCCAGCCGCCCAGACGCCCCAAGCCAACCTCGCCGTCTTATGGCCATCCTGGTCGTCTTCATCACAACGATGTTGATTTACGGAATTGGATGGCTGGTCTGGGCCGGACTTAGAGAGCACCGACAAGTTTGACGCGCGAAGCACCAGGCGGTGTCGGTCTAGAGGTGTCAGGTCTGGGAAAGACCTATAAGCACGCTCCTGGCGGGAAGCCGCTGTTCTCCAATCTATCTTTCACCGTCGGACGACAAGACCGGCTGGCGATTCTCGGCCGTAACGGTCAGGGCAAATCGACGTTGATCAAGATCCTGGGCGGGGCGCTGGGTTCGTCGGAAGGCAGGATCGATTGGCGTATGACCAATTCTTGGCCGATCGGCTTTTCAGGCGGATTTCAGGGCAGCCTGTCCGGACGTGACAACATCAGGTTTTTATCCCGGCTCTACAACCGCGATTTCGACGAGATGTTGCGCCGGGTCGACGGCTTTGCCGAACTGGGGTCGAAGCTGGCGCTGCCGGTGAAGCACTATTCGTCGGGGATGCGGGCCCGCCTCGCCTTCGGGCTGTCGCTGACGATCGAGTTCGACTGCTATCTCATCGATGAGTTGGTGGCTGTGGGCGACGCGCGCTTCCAGCGCAAATGCCGCGAGGAACTGTTCGAACATCGTGCAGATCGCGCCTTCATCATGGCGTCGCATGACATGCGGTTGATCGAGAAACATTGTCAGCGCGTCCTCATCATCGAAAGCGGGCGGGTGAAGATGTTCGACGACGTGCGTGAGGCCATCGACATCTACAGCTGGCTCCGCGCCTCATGAGCGAGATTTTCAAACTGGGCGTGCTGCTTCTGCCGTCGCCGACCGAGGCGGCGTGGCGCGATGCCGTGCTCGAGGCGTCGGCCAATGCTGGATACGCCGTATCAAAATCGGTGGACCGCCTGTCTTCCACCAATGCGGTCGGACATGTGCTGATCGTGAGCGACGCGGCCGAAGCGCGCGCGTTCGGCGATGCGGAGTGGGTGGTCCTGACCGCCGGCCTGCAGACGACGGTGGACACGATGCTGGGGCGCATGTCGCATGCGGTCGAAAAGGGCTACAAGCTGCTGGCTGGGCAACTCGCCGCCCAGGCTTGGCTCCTGGAGAAAGGCGCGCAGTCTCTCGACTCGTCCGCCGAGGCGCTGGATTTTCCCGGCTTGGGGGGGCTGGTCCGCTCCGCGAACATCTCCGAGCCTTCGCCGCGCGCCGACGCCGGGCCCCTGGCGGTCTATGATCGGCCGATCCCCGCGCCAGGCGCGGCCGCCGAATGGCCCATAGGCGTTTTCATCTTCAAGAATCCCGCCAAGGCGGGGTTCGCGCCGCCAAACGTCGATCTGACGGGACGCGGACGCGTGGTGGTTCACGGTCCCCGCTACGACCTTCCCGCGGGGCGATGGCGCATCACGGCCCGTTTCGCGGTCGAGACCGAAGGCAGCGATCTCTATCTCAAGTTCGAGTGGGGCGTCGGCGAGGATCTGGAGACGCTGGAGGTCATGCTGCAGAAGTCGGGCGGCTATGAGGTCGTGCTTGACCATGGCTGGACCTTCCCCGGCCCGGCGGAGCTCAGGGTCTGGGCGTCCAACGCGCATTTCGTGGGGCAGATGGAGTTCCAAGGCGGTCGGGTCGAGCGCCTTGCAGACAAGCCCGAAGCCGACTGATCCATACGCCCGGCCGGCCATTAGCCCGCCGGGCGTCGCCGCATTCGTCAATCAGAGATCGACGAGAGGTCGTCCGTCGTAGGCGAAGGGGCTTTCGAATTGCGACAGAAGTGGCAAGCTCTTGTCCTTGTCCGACAGAACCGGACCCGTCGTCGGCAAGGGCCAGTCTATCCCCAGAGCCGGATCGCTCCACAAGACGCCGCCGTCGCAGTCCGGCGCGTATCCGTCGGAGCACTTGTAGGCGATTTCGGCGTCAGGCGTCAGGGTGACGAAGGCGTGGCCGAAACCGACAGGGATGAACAGCTGGTCGCCGTTGTCCTCGGTCAGTTCCGCCGCGACATGCTTACCGTAGGTGGGCGAACCCCTTCTGAGGTCGACGGCGTAATCCAGGACCGCACCCTTCAGGCATCTGACCAGCTTGTCCTGAGCGTGAGGGGGGCGCTGGAAATGAATTCCGCGGATCGTGCCGACAAAGGTGGACCGCGATTGATTGTCTTGGACAAAGGCACAGGTTACGCCGAGCGATTCGTAACGCGTTTGCGACCAGGTTTCGGAAAACCAGCCGCGGTCGTCTCCGAAACGACGGGTTTTGATGAGTTTGACCGGCGAATCCATGATAACTCCGTGAGAATACGTCTCTCTAGGCCGCGCTCTGCGATCTCGGTCAAGTCAAACCGGAGGGAATGTCCGCCTGAGCCGGAGCGGCCGATTTGAAACCTGTTTCTCCTCTCGCCTGGCTGACGGGCCTTTGGGGCGGCCGTTCCAGCCGTGATCTCGACCGCCTGGCCGGGGACGCCGCACGCGATCGAAGAGATTGGGCGGCGGCGGCCGACGCCTACCGGCGCCATCTGATGAAACGGCCCGCACATGCGGCGGTCTGGCTGCGGCTGGGCAACATGCTCAAGGAAAGCGGTCGACTGGAAGAGGCCGATCGTGCCTATTCGGAGGTGAGCCGCTTGATGCCTGACGCAGGGGTGGGGCCGCGAATGCGAGCCGAGCTCAGTCGAAGGCGCGGCGACCGCCTTCAGGCTTGCCGCCACTATATCGAGGCGTGGCGTCGGGATCGGGATCCCGACGCCGGCTTTCATCTCACGCGGGATGATTTGATCGCGTTTCTTGCCCCCGAGCAGTCGAAAGGCCTCGCCGCGCACGAGCGCATCACCGGCGCCGTCGAAGGCCTGCGCGGAGTAGCCATAGAGGGATGGGCCTGGAATCCGGATCGACCCGCCGATCCGGTGGTATTGAACATATCCGTAGGGGGGAGGGTCGTCGGGCGTGTGCAGGCCGATCTCGCCAGACCGGACATCGTGGACCTGGGGCTGTCCGATGTGCCCGTCTGCGGCTTCAGCTTCGGCCTCGGTCCCTTCATCAAAGCCGGCGATGCTCTGAGCGTCGTCGTCGAGCGCGTGGATTCTCACGCGCCCCTGGCGGCCTCTCCGTTCGACATCGGCTCCATGAGAGGGCTCGCTCAGTGGTTGGAACGCGCCGTGCCGCCGCCGACAGAAGCGGGCGGGCCGATGATCTCCATCATCACGCCTGTCCACGATGTCGATCTCGCCTGGTTCGCGGAAACTGTGCAGGGCGTTCTTCGCCAGACCGAAGCGTCTTGGCGATGGATCATCGTAGACGACGGTTCATCGAACGCCGACCTCAAAAACCTGCTGCGCCGAACGGCTGCGCAAGATCACCGCATCACCCTGATCACGACCGACGAGCCCCAGGGAACCGCCGCCGCGATCAATGTCGGATTGAGGGCGGCTGAAGGGGACTATGTTCTTTTCCTGGATCACGACGATCGTCTGGAGCCCGAGGCGATCCGTCTGCTTTCGTTTGCGGCGTCTTCCGGCGCGGACGTCCTCTATGGCGATGAAGCCGTCACGGGACGCGATCTGGACGACCTGAGGTCGATCATGGCGCGACCCGCCTTTTCATGGCGCTATTACCTCAGCCATCCCTATTTCGTTCATCCCGTCTGTGTTCGGCGCACCCTGGCCTTGGCGGGCTGGGACGAAACCTTGCCGGCGTCCGCGGACATCGACTTTGTTCTGCGCATGATCGAGGCGGCGCAAAACATCGCCCATCAGCCCGGCGTTCTCTACCGGTGGCGCACCCATGCGGACAGTTCCGGCCACAGGCTGGAGGACAAAGTGACGGGGGCGACGCTGGCCGCCATGGGCCGCCACCTGCAAAGACGGGGCGCAGCCGCGCGCGTCACGGCCGCCGAGACGTTCAACACCTACCGGCTCGACACCCATGACCCCGGCGGGCGCGTGCTGGTGATCATTCCGACAAAGGATCGCGCCGACCTGCTACGTCAATGTTTGTCGTCCCTTTTCAGCACCTGCAGGGCCGAAGACTTGGACATTGTGGTCATCGACCACGATTCGCGAGAGCCCGAGCTGGCCGAACTTCTAGCCAGCCTGACCCATTGCGTCCGGGTGATGCCTTTCAGCGGGCCTTTCAACTATTCGAAGATGAACAATCTGGCAGTGTCCGCCTTCGCGGGGGACCACCGTTTCGTCCTGTTCCTCAACAACGACATCCAGGCGCTGGACGTTGGCTGGCTCGAGCGGCTGCGCGCGTTGGCCGCTCAGGAAGACGTCGGTGCTGTGGGGCCGATTCTAATCTATCCTGACAACCGCATCCAGCATGCGGGCGTCTTCCTCGGGCCCGGCGGTTATGCCGAACATGCGATGAAGTTCGAGCCTCTGGTCGTGAATGGCCGACGCAATCCCGGCTACAATTGCAGCCTGACGGCGGTTCGAGACTGGTCGGCTGTGACTGGGGCGTGCCTGATGATGAGGACGGACGTGTTTCAGGGCGTCGGCGGGTTCGATGACCGTCTGGCCGTCGGCTTCAACGACACCGATCTATGTCTGCGCGTGCGTGCGCAGGGCCTCAGCGTGATTGTCGACGGCTGGGCGGTGCTCATGCACCACGAATCGGCGACCAGGGCGTCGAGCGGGCAACTCGCGCACCCGGAGGACGCAGCCTGTTTCGCAGCGCGTTGGGCCGGTTTGATCGCGGCTGGGGACCCCTGGTACAATCCGATGCTGTCGCTGGATCGCGATCACCGGGTCGAGCATCCCGATGTCGCAACGCCGCGCTATCGCGTGACGAAAGCGCCTGGAAAGGCCGTCCCATGAAGTCAGGATTGTGGTCGCGACTGACCGCCATGCCCCTTGGACAGGCCGGCGGCCGGCGGCGGGCGAACGTCATACGGCGACAGGCCGAGACGGCGCGTGACCAGGGACGATGGCGCGAGGCGGCGGAGCTGTTCCAGACCCATGCGGGCATGAGGCCCAAACGGGTCGGATCGTGGATACAACTCGGCAACATGCGCAAGCAGGCGGGCGAGCATGAGGCGGCCGAAAGCGCCTATCGTCACGCAATCGCGCTGCGCCCCAATGTGGAGGCTTGGTCGCAGCTCGGCCATCTTCTGCTCACTCAAGGACGGAATGGCGAAGCTGTCGACGCCCTGAAGGCGGCGCTCGACCTCAGTCCCGGACATCGCGTGGCGCGCGAAGGCTTGATCGCGGCCGGGGCGCGCGGTCTTCTTCCGCTAGGCGGCGGGGATCCGGGCGTCCTGAACCGTCTGCTGGTCGTCGCGAGGGACATCGACGACGCCATAGCGGCCGCCGTCGACGCCTCGGTCGCCCCTCTCGCCTTCTATGATCAGTTCTGCCGCGCACGGGCAGTACCCGCGCCGCCCGGCAGGCCGTCAGCCTCGGTCCTCGTCCTGATCGACGGCCGCGGCGTGTCGCCTGACCGACTGCGGGCGAGCCTGCTGTCCTTGGTCGACCAGACGCTGACCACTTGGACAGCCGTCGTCACGCTTGATGGTTCCCTGGAGTCGCATCCGGTCGCTTCGCTGGCCTTGATGGAACCTCGCATTCGATGGTCCGACGACCTCTCACCGACCGGCGACGCGGCCTTCGTCGTGACGACCGACGCCGGCGTCGTCTTTCGGCCGACCGCCTTGGCTTGGCTGGTGTTCGGCGCAGACCGGACAGGCGTCGGCGCGGTCTATTCCGATCACGACCATCTCTCAGAGGCTTGGCCGCAAGGCGAAGTCCGCGCCGATCCCGTCTTCTTCGCCGCACCAGATGTCTATGATCTGAGGACGGTTCCGGACCTACCGGCCGCCGTGCTTTGGAGGCAGGCGCGCGCGCCGTCATCTCCGGACGACGCCTCCGTGAGAGACGCCCTTGCCGCGTTGGCCCAGCAGGGCGACGCCGTCAACATTCCGCTGGTCTTGGCGAGTGTGAAACGGCTGTCGGCCCAAGCCAGGATCGGCCTGCCGTCGGCGGAGGAAGCTGCCGCCGGTTATCTGGAGGTCTTGCGGCGGCCCTCGCCCGTCCACGTCGCATCGACCGTCGATGACAGACCGATAAAGGTTGTCATTCCCACGCGCGACGCCTGCGAAATGCTGGCCGCCTGCATTGACAGCCTGCTCCACAAGGCCCGCCTTCCGGAGCGAGTCAGGATCATGATAGCGGACAATCGAAGCATGGAGGCCGACACGCGCCGGTTCCTTCAAGAAGGCCAGATGAGTGGACGGTTTTCCGTCATGACCGTCGATGAACCTTTCAATTGGGCGCGCATCAACAACCTTGCGGTCGAGGCGTCGTCGGAGCCCAACCTGCTCTTCCTGAACAATGATACGGAAATGCTGACCCAGGGGTGGGACGATCGGATTTCCACATACCTCGCTCAGGACGACGTCGGCCTAGTAGGGGCCCGGTTGCTCTATCCGGACCGAACCCTGCAGCACGGCGGCGTGGTCCTCGGTCTGGGCGGAGGCGCCCCCCGACATGAAGGGCTTGGCGTATTGGAGAGCGACGGCGGCCCCAGCGCGCGATGGCTGAGGACGCGATCTGTGGCCGCTGTCACGGGCGCATTTATCGCGGTTCGACGCCAGACCCATCAGATGCTGGGTGGGTTTGACGAGCTGAACTTCGCCATCGCATACAACGATGTCGATTATTGCCTTCGGGCGCGCAGCCAAGGCATGAAGGTTATTTACGCGGCCGATATCGAGGCCATCCACCACGAATCCCGCACGCGAGGCCTTAACGACACCCGCGGCAAAATGGCTTGGGATCTTGCGGAACTGATGACCCTGAAGCGGATTTGGGGCGACGAGATGATGCGGGATCCAGCAGTGAATTGTCACTGGATAACGGGTTCCGCCCGTCCTTTTGACGGCATCCGGGCTGTGTCGGCTGAACAGGCCACAAACTGGCTGGATAGGGTTGGAATGCGCCGTTCAGGTCAACCGGAGGTGGGTTCGCTTTGAACGGCGGGCCGATGGCCGCTTAGGCGCCGTCGGACCGTATGAGATGATTCTGATAATCCCAATCTCGTTACTACCATCTTGGCGACCAGCCTCAGTGACAGGGTGGGCGCGCCCCTCCAGATACGGAGCGCTTCTGCCCGCCAGATCTCCCATTCCACCGCGCGCCGTGCGCCCTGGCGCACGTCATCGCGTTTGCCGCTGAACACTACTGCCATCAATTCCACGGTCGACCAGAACATGAGCAGGGCCGCGCCGTCCTCTTCACCAGTACCGTCCTGCAATAGCCGGCGCAGGTCGGCGGAGCGATCCAACATCGCGGCGGCGGCATGAACCGAGTCGAGGTCGGGACGCTGGGATCGCGCGACGTCTGCAAGGCTCAGATAGCGAAACCCAGCTTCCGGCGGGGAATCGAGGATCTCGGCCCAACGGGCTTCTGGAGACGCCTCATCAGTGAGGAGCTGCCAGTCGCCGTCTGGTTCCATATGACGATACAGGCCCTGTCGGGTCGGAAGACCATTGAGCGAGAACAATTCGAGGGCGCTCTGTTCGATCTCGTCGAGCAGGACGAAGGCGTCATCTAAGGTCCGGCTGGACGGCGGCGGAGCGTCGGCCGCCGTGACGTCCGGCAGCAAGGCCGCCGTCTCAAGCGAAGGCTTGGACCTTTCCCCCGCGCTGTCGTCAAAAACGCCGTGGCCCATAAGTTTAGTTGACGTTGAGCGTTCCGGTCACCGTGACATCATAGATCACGCGCGTGATCGATTGAACGAACTCGAAGAATTTACGAAGCTCGGCGGAGTTGGCGCGTGGGTTGTAGATGACGTCCTCAGGTCGGATCATGAAGTTGTTGGCCGTGAAGAATCCGGCGGGCTCTGATAGATCCAGCCGATAGATGACCGGCACGCCCTTCGCCATTGGCGGAACGTTTACGCCAAGGGCATGGGCGACCTCTGGACGTTCGAACCTGAACACCAGCACCGCACGCGCGTTACTGGCCTCGCTGTTGAGACCTCCCGCAGCGGCAAGGGCTCCGGCTAGCGTGACGTCGCCGGTTGGCATGTCGACTTGCGACACCCGGCTCAGGGCGCCGAAGGTGGTGTAGCGGCGTGTTTTTGCGACCAGATTGATCTGGTCGCCGGGCGACAGGAAGATGTTGTCGGAAGGCGAGGTGAAAAGCGTCGAGAGGGGGGATGAGAAAGTCTGCCCGTCGCGCACGAGGGTAACGATGATGTCTTCCGGTGGCGTCGTCGGCCCCCCTGCAGCGGCGATGACGTCTAGCGCCGTGCTGACGCCGCGTTTTAAAGGCAAGCGCCCCGGCGTGGTCACTGCGCCCATGACGGTGACGCCATTGCTCGTGTTTTCTTGAACCGACAATATGACCTGGGGATTGACCGCCTTACCGCGGAGTGCCCGTCGGACAGCATCGCCAGCCTCTCCGACGGTCAGTCCGGCAACCCTCACAGAGCCGGCGAAAGGCACCGAGATCAAGCCCGCACGATCCACAACGATCGGAGGCAGTCCCTGATTGGTCGTGGTCGGCGCGCCGCCCGCGCTGTCCGACGATCCGAACAAGGCTCCGCCCGGCTCCAGAACGGCGATGGCCAAGGTGTCCCCGACGGAGATCAGGTCATAGTCACGGGCCGCCGGCGCACGTGTCAGACCGCCGGCCAAAGGGGCCGCAGGCTGTTTGGCCACTTCGGAAACCGCATAATTCAGGTCAACGATGGCGTAGGTCGGATCGGCGGGATTGTCCTGCGACCGCGCAATGGCCCTGGATGAGGGGCCGTCCTGTGGAAGCGTTCCGCAGGATGCAAGGACGATGGGAATTAAGAGAGCGGTGAACTTGCGCATCTGCGTCCGTAATCAAAGCGAGACCTGACATAGAACCAAAGCTCCGCGGCCGCCATAGAAAGCGGAGGCTTGATTAGGTTCAGGCTGCGCGTTCCGCGGCTTCCTTCACCAGGATGTCGTCAAGGGCGGCCTGCCAAAGGTCGCCATAGTCGACATCCGTCCACTGGGGAAACCAGGGACCGCCATTGGTGTAGTGGATGGCCGAAGGCGTGATGTCGGGCTTTTCATACTCACCGACTAGGAAATTCCATTTCAGGTCTAGAGCGCCGATATCCTTGTCGTCCTCGATCCAGCCGAAACGGTGCAGATAGGCGGGGGCGGCCTGGTTGACCACGTCCGGCGTCAAAGCCTTCACGGCCGGATGCCGGCCGTTGAAGATGAGGAAGGAAGACCAGTTTTTGCGCGGATAGACCGTCTGGCCCTTGCCATCCATCTTGACGGGGTTGGCCGGCACATAATCATGCTGAACGACGTATACGGCCTTGGAGGGGTCAAGCGTGTCGAACAGCGCGCTCAGGTCGCCGGTGAAGAGAAAATCGCAATCCACGAACAACGACCAGTCTTCGTAGTGAGCAAGATAGGGCGTCAGAAATCGCGTGAGCGAAAACTCGGTCGAGGCGGAGGAGTCGGCTGGGCGGCTATAAAGCCCCAGTTCGCGGACAGTCGGCTGCTTCAAGGGGCGGACGTCAAGCGCCTGCGACGCATGCTGGAGGATGGAGTGACGGCAGACTTTCCACGCGACGTCTTCGCGTGCGTCGTAGCCGACGAAAACCTTGCGAGGGGTTGGGTGCTGACTCAAAATTCACTCCCGCTGGCACGATGCATTTCAAAATCCGCGATCACGCAGCGACTGACTTCGCCATGCGAGCATGCAAATCTTCAACCTGCTGGTTGAAACGCCTATCGGCTCTGAGCATGCCGTTGGGCGAAACGAAGAACATGTAGACCATGGCGCGCTCGCCGTAGAAAATTTGATGAGAGATCATTCGCGACTCGCCGAACCACACCTCTCCTGGCTCGAAGGCGATCGTGTGGCGCGGCAGGCTGTCCTTGCAGGCGTTCGCGGTCCCGCCCAAAACGGGGCCGCAGATATAGTTGTTGAGCTCGTTCGGATCCTGGCCCGCAAATCGCTCAAGCCCGTGTTTCTCGTAGAGGGTTTCCGCGTAGGTCACGAAATTATGGCTCGTATGCCAGAGCCTCGGGCGCTGATCGAGGTTGCAGAATATCCGAACTTGTTGGAAGTCCTCGGCAATCTGGTGGTTATCCCAGTGAATGTTCTCAAACAGCGTTGTCGTAAGGCGGACGCTGGGGACGACCCGGAAATATTCGTAGGTGGGGAAGCAAATCGAGAACAACTCCAGCGCCGTATCGTGCGCCGTTTTCATCGCGGTGCTGGCGCGGGCGAATAATTCGGGGTCGCCATTGCAAAGGACGTCATAGACCGCACGTCGAACGGGGTCCTCTGTCTCGAAGCTGCCGTAGGCTCCACCGCCATGTTCATCTTCAGTGAACTCTGGACCAGCGCCCTCGAAGAACTTGGTGGAGGTCAATTTCTTCAGCTGTTTGCGCAGTCTGGGATTGTCCACCTTCGTGATATTGCCGGACATCGCCTGAAAGATGTCGAGCTCGATCGGCATCCTGTAATCCTTCAGCAGGATAAGCCGGTTCGCCTCGTAAAGATCAGTGATGCCGTCCGGCCGCTTGCGGATTTCATCAAGCGTCAGCTCGACGAAATAGTCCTCAACATCCGGGTGCCTAACAATTGTGGCCATGGTGCCGCTCCATTCGAGCAATCATTTTATAGAATGAGGCTCGGCCTGCGCTACCCCTTTTCGTTTGGTGGATAGAGACTGATCCGCATTTCTAGAAAAATGCCTTCTCGCGCTGACGGGCGCATTGGCTATAAGCACGAAGTCGACAAAGAGACTTGAGTAATGCAAGCTTCAATAACCCTCGCCAATTTCCCCCCGGAAACGCTGGCGAGAGCGCGACGCCGGATGGATGTCCGGCGCCAGGAGACGCCGGGGATCGTCGTATTAAAGAACCTCGTCTCCCTGCCTCAGTATGACTGCCTGTATGATGTGTCGGGTCGACGGATCGAGGATTCCCGGCGAGTCAACATTCCTCACGACCTCGCCACACCTCATGTGCTGGACCGGGATGAGAGGTCGTCGATCGCGACCGAGCCGCGCACGACGGAGATGCCTCAGGCGTTGGACGTCGTGGAAGAGCCAGTGCTCTTCGTCGGTTCGATCTGGCCTCACTACGGCCATTACATCATAGACGGGATGTCACGTTTTTGGGCGCTGGACGTCGCCCCCGACCTGCCGCTGCTACTGCAGAACCGCCCCGCGGTCCGCAACCACGGCCACGCCTATATTTCCGAGATCCATGCGCGTCTGGCGTTGAGCGCGCGGGGCCTGATCTCACCGGAGCGGCCGACGCTCTTTAAGACCGTCCATTTGGCCAGGCCGTCCTTTCTGCATACGTTCCGGGCCTACGAATGCCATCAGTATCCGCATCTCAAGGTGGCCGCCTCGATCCTAGAGGAGGGGACTGAGGTGCAGTCCCAGAAGGTCTATCTGACGCGGTCGCAACTCAAACCCCATGAACGCGGGGCCGTGCAGGAAGTCGAGATCGAAGATCGGCTGCGGCGTGAGGGCTTCGCCATCGTGGCGCCCGAGCGCGTCGCATTCGCGGACCAGGTCCGCCTGTTCAACCGCGCGAAATGGATTGTCGGAACGATCGGCTCAGCGTTTCACACCAGTCTGTTCGCCGGCCCGGATCCGGACAGGACGCTGTTCACCCTGTGCTGGGAGAAGATCAACCCGCGCTATCTGATGATCGACGAAATTAAGCGCCAGAACTCGATCTACCTGAACTGCGTGTCGGTCGACACGATCGACGCGAGAGACCGGATTTCGAAAACGACGGTCGACGTCGAACTGGCGATGGCCGAACTGGACGCCGCCGGGGCCTTCGCCTGATCAGCGATCCAGCGCCTCTTCGTCGCACATGACCTCGACCCACTCGGAGACATCTGTCTGGGAGGGCCTTTCATCGGCCGCCGCGGCCCTGCTTGTCGCCGGAACCGGATCACGCGGTGCCTCCGATGAGGCGGTCGCGTGTTTCAGGACAAGCCGCATGACGTGATTGACACCGTCTTCGGTCACGTTCCGAAGGTCCTCCGCATAGTATCGCCCGCGAGAGGCGTTGCTGGTGATGATCTCATACGACGGGAAATAGTGCACCTTGGCGTCCGCGTCGGACAGCATGCCTGCCGCCGCCCTTAGCACGGCCTTGGAATAGGTCGTCGCTGAAAGCACGTGAGCGCCCGGCTGGGCGGTCGCAGCCAAGGGAACCGGCGAAACCGTCAGCAGGACTTCCGCCGTCGGATTGACTGATCGCAGATGATCGATGACGGTCTTCATGTCGTCGACGACTTCCATCACCGTCATGTTGTGGAAAACATGCTTTTCGGGGTCGAACACGCCGCCTTCGACGCCGGGGCAGATCGGGAACACCGCGCCGTCTTCACGTGAAAGCCAGCATTCGGTCAGGCCCAAGGTGAAGACGAAGACATCCAGGGTTTCAAACATCTCGCGCACGCGGGCCAGGTGCCAGTCGCGATCGGCCCGCATTTCGAACGCGGACGCGAATCCTCCGGGCTGCACGCTGGGGCGGAAGGGATCGAGCACCGTGCCGTCAGGCTGCGTCCAGACGTCTTCCACAGGACTGAAGCGGCCATAGGCGCGGTCGATCAGCTGCCGCAGCTGGCGCGCTGTGTAGATGTTACCGTACCGCGCGGAATACAGCCCATAGCCCTGAGCCTCGGCTAGCGGCTCGCCGAGCAGGGGATGTCCCGTCTCGGCGACGTAGTAGTTGTAGCCGCTTTTCTTGAGGTGACGCGCAATGTGCTGGGCGAAGCAGCTGCCTGCGGTCGCGACCTTCATTTCGGGGGTGATCTGCAACTCGAGCACGCCGACGGGGTCTATGTCCGCCGGCGCGGGCTGCGCGACCGATCGACGCCAGAAAGCCTTGTCCGGGAATGTGCGGTAGGGGTGAGGCATCAGGATGAGACCTTATTGTCGATCAGCAGCCTTTCCAGCTGCAGCAATATCAGTTCGCCATAATGGGCGTTGGCGTGGGTGGCGTCCGCGCCATAACAGTCAAGCTTGAGAAACCCGTTGTCCTTGGCGGCGTCGGGGCTGTCCACGAAACGGACGCCGAGATCCTCGCACATTCGAGACAGGGCTTGCGACTGAACCGACCAGAGCCGACGGCGCATGTCCGGCGGGCTGACGTTGAGCCTGACCTTTCCCTCGCTTCTGAAATAGCCTTCGGCGTTCTTCTTGATATAGGCGTTGTCGCTCTTGGGCGGTGGGGGATTCAGGTAGAAGGTCTCACCCTTGAAACCCGTCATGTAATGCGCGACTGCACGACGAACACTGCCGACGAAAGCGGTAAAGGCGGCGTTCATCTGGTTCAAGGGAATGATCCGGGCATCCGTAGGCTGGGGGTCGGCCTTGGTTTCGGGCTCGATCAGATCGAAAGGCTCGGCATGTTCGAGCAGGCCCAACGTGTTGTACTGATTGCCGCCGAGCACGCAGACCAGAACATCGGTTTTCCGGGCCTTGGACAGCAAGGCTTCGGCGTCTTGGGGCGATAGGCCCGGAACCACTGCACCGTTGGCCTTCTGCTTCGAAAACCGAGAGGCGTAGAAGTCCAACGGACTGTCGACGTCCTTGCCTGTCTCCTGACGCCGCTTGACCGCTTCGGCTATGGCGGTCGTGTGGCTGTCGCCAAGAATGAAAACCTTGCGTCTCTGCACTTGAGCCTCGCTGTTCCGGCCTGTTCGTCACGCGACGAATTCCATCAAGGGAATCCGTCTTCGATACCTGCTGTCGATCCTAGAGCGAAATCGGATGAGTTGGACTGCGTTCCGCTTGATCCGCACTTCGCTCGGGCCGATCCGGCCCTAGGATTGTTTGCTTCTCTCGCTGCGAGCCCAAACCGCAAGGTCGGCCACGCCGGCTTCAAAGGAAACACGCGCGCGCCATCCGAGCACCTGTTGCGCCTGCGTGACATCCGCGAGCGCGTGTCGAATGTCTCCGGCCCTATAAGCGCCGCTGATGGTCAAGCGGTCCTCAGGCAGGCCGAGATTTTTCAAGATCAGTTCCGCGGCCTGCTGGATGGAAGTCGCCTCGCCCGCGCCGATATTGATGACATGATCGCCAGCCTTGGGCGTGTCGCAAGCGGACACAAAGGCCGCCACGACATCGTCGACAAACACGAAATCGCGGAAGATCGCGCCGTCTTCATAGATCGCCAACGTGGCGCCCTCCATGGCCTGTTGGCAAAAGATCGACAGGACACCCGTATAGGGATTTCGAAGGGACTGGCCCGGTCCATAGACGTTCTGAAGCCGAAGAATGACCACGTCCCACGGCGCGGGCGTCTGCTGCAGCAGATACTCCTGCATTAGTTTTGTGGACCCGTAGACAGAGCCTGGTCGAGGCGGCAGGGCTTCCGATGTGGCCTGCGGCGTCAGCGGCGCGCCGGTGTTGTCGAAAAGATCGAAAACGCCCTGGGCCATGGCGTCGGATGTGCGGGGCGACGGCGCCGAGATGCGACCCTGAGCGTCCGCATAAGCGCCTTCGCCATAGACGGCGCGCGTCGCCGCCAGCACGACGCGTCGCGGGGGCGTCTGCAAGCCCTTCAGGGCTTCGATCAAATTGGCGGTTCCGACCACGTTCACGTCGGCGTAGCGGACCGGTTCGTCAGCGGATTGCCCGGTGCCGGTCTCGGCCGCCAGATGGATCACGATGTTCGGAGAATGGGCGCCCAAGGCTTCGGAAAGCGCAGCCTTGTCCCGCACATCCCCTTTGATGAGGCGCCCGTCCAGTACGAGCTTCGGGGACGGACCATGCACCTGCTCCAGCAGGTTATCGAAGATGGTCACGACCGCGCCGCGTTCGGCCAGGGCCCGCGTCAGGCGCGAGCCGATGAAGCCTGCCCCTCCGGTTATGAATATGCGCGTCCCTTGGAGGTCTTGAATCGTCATCGTTGTCTGCTTTTCAGCTTTCCGGCTTTTGGAGACTGCGTGGACAGTATGCCCAGTAGTTGTCGACGCAGGGCGTCGCGGGAATACCGGGCTGACAGGCGGCTGCGGGCGGCGCTGACGGTGCCTGACCGCAGATCCTTGTTCAGGATCAAGGCCCGAAGGGCTTCATACCATGCCTGTTCGTCCGCGGCGAGCAGACCGGCCCCATCCGCACAGGCGCGATGATAGACGGGCAGATCGGCCGCCACGACGGCCAGGCCCGCATAGGTGTATTCGACCCATTTAGTGTCCGCCTTGCAGCGGTTGAACGGCGTATCCTCCAACGGCGCGATCCCGACCCACCATCCAAGTTCGCTAAGGCGCGCGAGGAACAGCGAATAGTTGGGAACACCGCGATGGTGTCCGACCCGCGATCCGAATTCCGACAGAGACTGGGTGGCCCCGATGGTGCCGAAAGTTTCGAATCTGAGGTCGGGAATCTCCCTCATCAACCGGCGCACCGCCGGCAGAACCAGATCCAGATCGGCGCCGTGTCCGCCTGTCGCCATATAGCCGATCACGGGGCCGGTCGCCGGCCGGCTTGTCAGCAGGCTTTCGGAATCCATCGAGCAATAGATGTCGCCGGCGATGATCGGAGTCGTGATCCCTGAGGATTTCAGAGCCGCTGCCAAGGCGGCGGTGGAGGCGTAGACGAAATCGCTGGCCTCCATGTCGGCGCGCAACGCCGCCAGGCGTTCGGGGGCATTATAGTGCTCGAACTTGGACCGGCCGAGGCTTTCCGGCACATGAAGCAGATCATCGTCGATGTGGAACACCACCGGCTTGCAGGCCCGACGCGCGGCGGCGATCAGCCCTTGCGCCAAGCCCGAGGTGTAGCGCGACAGGACCAGTACGTCCGCCTGATGGGCTTCCCACAACGCCTGACACACGACCGGGTCAGTCCATGCCGGATCGTGTCCGACCATGGCCAGAACGACGTCGCCCGCCGCGATGCTGTCGGCCAGAGGTTGGGCGAAACTGATGTGTTGGGTCGCGCCCACGGTGTCGCAGACCACCAAAATGCTAAGGCTTGGAGATCGAGAGGCCATCAGCATCCTCCTCTGTCTGGGCGCGCGAGACTCTCTTGGCCGCCGCCGGGGCGGGCCACCGCCGCGACGCCGTCTCCATCAGATCTAGGAACCGTCCACGGACGTCATCGACATCCCTGGGCATGCCCAGACCGCGCAGATATCGGTCCTGGCGCTCAAGGATCATCTCGGGACGATCCAAGGCGTCACGACGAAACGCCAGCCAGTCGTCGAGAGCGCTGATCATGGTCAGCCCGTCATAATGCCGCGTGTCCATCATGCCGTCCTGATCGCGCCAGACGGCCGTGGGAATCCCGGCCATAACCATGTCGATGACGACGGAAGACGGCGCTGACACGCCATAGCGATAGGCGCCCAGATTGGTCCGATAGATCGGATTGTTCGCCAGCACCACGTTGTCCGGCAGCGTCAGCTTGTTTTTCAGGACATACTGGCCCCCGGGATGAGGGCGAAGCGCCACCTTCTTCCCGTCGGATTCGACGGCCTCGCAGAAGTCGAAGAAGACGTCCATGAAGCTGGCTTTGAAATCGCCGCTGGCGCTCAGACGCACGGAATGGAGATTTTCGCAGATCAGGCCCTCCGCCGAGGGCGAACGCTGGACGTCTGGGCGCTGAAGCACGAGTCCTGGCCCGGTCACGACCAGTTTTGGCTTTTCCGATGAGGCCATTGACGCCATGCCGTCTTCGTCCAACCAGCCGGCCACGATGTCGGCGCCGAAGCGGACGTTTCGGCCATGCGCCTTGTCATGTTCGCGGTTCTGCAGAAAGCCGACGCACTCGAAACCATGCTGCAGGGTGACGGTGACGAAGCCGGCCGGTGCGATGCGGAACACATTGTGGACCTCATGATGCGCCGACAGATTGGATTCGCTGGCCGCGATCAGGGCGCCGTGCCGTGGGCTGAGCCACTGAAACGCACTCTCGACGCCGTCATACACGAAGACTTCGGCTGAGATATCGTCCGCTAGTTTGTCGATTTCGACGCCCCAAACCTTCTGCTTGTCCCGCACATGGAAACGGTCCGAAATCAGGAATGCGACGGCGACGTCCATTTCTTTGGCGGCCAGCATCGCGAGGGGACGAACGATATTCACGTCCTGCAGCAGATTAAGAACGAACACCACGTATCTGCGGTTCATGGGCGCGCACCGTGAACGGCGTCGAAGGCGCGACCTGCCGGTCTGTTCAAGAAGGGCGCGTCGAGTTCGGAGTGATAGATACGGATTCCTGGAAACAGGCGTTGAACGGCGTCCTCAATCAGATTGACGCTGTCGATATAGGCCGAAACCGTCGCCCTTGCGCCGTCATTGGGGCGAAAGACATTCAGGGGATGACCGGGAAGGGCATCGTCTAACCGCAACGCATCGACGGCCTTGCCCGAAGGCGAGGTCGCTGGTGTCAGAACCTGACGCAGCTCGGAGTGAAGCGCCTGTTTGGCGGCAGCGCTAAATTGCACCTGTGCGCCATTCTCGTCGGTGAAGAACCGAACATCATAATTGAGTTTCGGAGCGTTGACTTGACCCGCGATAGACAGATGTCCCAGGCGTTGCGCGGCCTTGTGGCAGTCTACCGGGCTGCGTGAGCCGTGCAGGACCCCGGTCAGGGTTTCCGAGGACGATCGCGCTGCAGGGAGATCGACGATCAGTTGCAGGAAATCCATCAGCTTTTCGCTTTCTCGATCCGGATCACCCCATGTCGAGAGGGTGTTCGAAAGCGCCCTTGTCGTGGCGCGACGGACCTTTAGACGATTGGACTCTACGTCATCGATGAAGCTGTCGGTTGTGTCGTAGATAAATTCATCCAGCGGCTGGTAGAGCGGATAGCCGGGCGAAAGAACCTGGGCCCCGCCAGTAAGGGCCGTCACGGCGCGATTCAAGGACTTAGCGATACTGAACGCTTGGGCATTTACAGGAATGAAGGCCAGAAGGCTTTGAGCAAGAAGCTCGGTCTCGCGCGCCTGCGACCATTCCTCGACGGAATGGGGAATCGTTAGGCGCGATATGCTCACTAATCCGTCCAGATCGAGGGCGCGGCGGTTCGTGAGTATGCGTAACCTGACGTCAAATCCGCGACGTTGCATCTGCTGCAGGCTGTCGCCGTAAGCGGCCAGGTCTTTCAAACCGATGTGGAAGTTTGGATTGTCACCAACTCCGAACCACAGGACGTCAATGTGGCGCTCGCGCCGTGCCATGGCGAGCTTTTCGTAAGCCAAGTCACCTACAGATTTGGCGTCAAAGGCGTGGAAGGGATCGTTGAGCACATGACCAGGGGTGTTGGGCATGAACCGCTTGACCACCTCATGCATGCGCGGAGTCGAGCAAAGGAAAAAATCACAAAGTTCGCTCATCGTACGCAGCCACTCGCGGTGGCGTACAAATTGACTGTCCCTAGACTGATCAAAGTAGTCATCGAAGACGTCGATGCCGACATACCGACCTTGGGCGCGTATGGCTGTGGCTACGAGGAAGCTTCTTGCATCGTAGCATTTGCTAAAAATATAGGCATCACTTTCCATAGGAATGCGACGGTCGAAGTCGGCGACCTGCATGATTTCGAGCAGGTGGCCGGCTGCTTCAAGCCGAGAGATCATTCGCAAGTAGCGAATTCTCACGCCCGCTAGCGCCATATACTGCTCTGAAGGCGCGACGATCGTGACCCGCATCAGGTCAGCGCCCGCAGGATCGTGACGCGATCAATCATGTCCACGCTTGCCTTCAGGTCGAACGCTCCAGGCGCTGTCAATTCGGAACGCGGCGAGAATGTCTTCGCCTTGGTGTCCGTCGCGGTCAGCGCCGAAGTGCAAAGATGCGTGAACCCGACCTTTAGAGCGCGGAGGCAGAAGTCCAACTCATAGTCCGAATCCGAGCATTCGATGTTGAACCCGTGAAGTTGGCGCCATGCCGCTAGCGGTATCATGGCCGCGCCAAGATCATTGCCCGCCACGGGATAGGTCGCGAGCGGCAGGGCATCCAGAGTCTCCAGCCTTCTAAACGTGACTGCGGGAAACGCACTGAGTGAAATCTGGGCGGGGAAGATGCCGCCGGACTGAAACTGCAGGCGGCGGCCGTCCTGGAATCCGCCTTCCCTCACGATCACGCACCCCGCTGTGGCGACGCCCCGGTGAGATGCCAGAAGATAAAGTGTCTCAAGGGTTCGCGCATCATGCAGGTCAATGCCGGTGCGGCATAGCAAAACCATGTTCACGGGATCGGCGATCGTTTCGACGGCGGTGTTGAGGTCTGAAGCCGCAGATGTTCCCGCAACCGGGACGATCCGGTGCCTGCGCGGAAAACTCTGATCCAGAACAGTTTCTAGCCTAGGGTCGAGCGCTACGCCGGGTCGAAGGATGATCAGGATGTCCAATGCGTTCGCAAGCGTCTGGCGGGCGAGCGTTTCAATCAGAGACGTCGGTGAGTCCGCTGTAGCGCCTGAAATCACAACGGAGATGCGGGCTCGCTTTCTTGTTCTGGACGACAGAGCGGTCCGCAGGACGGGATGGGTGTCATCTGGCGCCACAGGAAAGATCATGCGTGCATCGGTGGTGGGCACGGAGGCACGAAATCTGATGCTTAAGGGGCCGAGCCGACGCTGAGCTTTGCCCGCGACCCCGCCGCCCATAGTCAGTGTGGGCATCATAACAGCCGAACTTGCCGGTTGAAGTGCGGCCAATTCGGCGGCCGCTTGCGGTAGCGACGTCAGCCACCTTGGCATCGATCTTCCGACGTCACTCAATAAGAACGCTCCGGCGCCAGATTCGGGATAGTCGGATTTGAGCGCGAAGAGGGCCTCAATCGTCGGCAAGGAGTCCGCCGAGAGGGTTAGAACTCCAGTAGCCGAACGAAGCGCAACCCTATCGGCACAGGACGTCAAAATGCGCGCCAAGTAGCGGTTAGCTGCTGTCTCTTCTTTGTCGAGATCATCTTGTAGTGGCCTCATCGAGAGGCCCAAATCCGACAACCATGTGAGCACGGGACCAGAGAATATCTTCTCTGCTCCATGCGCGGCCTCCAGATCGACGGCGATGGTTCCGATTGCGAAGGCTCCATCATGGCGGGCCACCGCGAGTTTCTGAAACAGTAATGATTCCAGATGCTCACGCCGATCGGCGCTGGATTGCCCCCAATCCATCGCCGCAATTTCAGCGTTGTGCGGACCGTTTCGCAACAGACTTGGAAAACCAATCAGATCCCCGCCCGTCAGACGTCCGGTCGGCGCTGCGTAGACGATCAGAATTGGCTGATAGGGGTTCCATAGGGCCGCATCGACTAGTTCACGGCCACCATCCAGCGCGGCTTCCCCCACAAGACGCATCTTGCCAGATTCCGTAACCTGAAGCAGTCGAACGACGTGTTTTTCACTTTGCTCGAAACGAAGGCGTACCATTCCGTCGTTTACGAACCATCCATCCGTCAATCGGGGAATTGTATGGGCCTGATGCGCTGGCTCTGCCGGAATCTCTCGGGCTGCTCTACCGAGTTTCGCACTAACCGAGACTTGGTCCTTGGCGCTCAGAAGTCCGAGGCGATGCAGAGCGTGATGCAGCGACGCGGGCAAGGGCTCTGTCCGGTCGTCGTAGACATCGGCCAACAGCCCAACGGTCACTCCTCCTACTTGAGCCAAGGCTCGGCCTGGGCGGCCCTTTAAGGTTCGCGAGGATAGCCAGTCGTATGCGGGCGTGACGGTTGGTGGAGATTCAGGACGCCGTGGTCGCGGCTTGAACGGAATGACTTCGCGTGCTGCTTCTTGCGTTGTGAAGGCACGACGTCCCTCTGCTGCGCCATGGCGGATGAAGTGCAGCAAGGGGTTCAAGCCGGCCTCCGCAACATCACTGTAAGCCCGGAGGTAGGCGGCAGAATCAAAATCTGGGCCTGCAGGCTCGCCGCTGAAGGCGCCTATTTTTAGGTAATGTAGTGCAGCGGTCGCCGGCAGCTGCTTCTCGTCTAAGTGTTTTCGAGCATAAGCCGAAGCCTCGAACAATGGGCTTTGGAGAATTTCTGCAGCATCTCTGAAATCTGCCTCGCTAGTCTTCACGCCTTTCAACCCAATCCGTTTCATAGGCTCGCGGCCTTCGCCACGAAGTATGAAATGGACAAGAGGATTCATCCCCGAAGATCGAACGTCCGAATAGCGGTCCATATACCAGCGGGAGTCGAACCCTGGGCCAGGCTTGCGCCCCTCGCTACCGCCGTGGGCTACGAAATGCTCAAGTGGATCCAACTCGGCTTCGGCGACGTCGGGATAGCGGGCGAGATACCAGTCAGGATCGAATAGCCCGCTTTCTAAAATCACGGTGGCAGGGTCATAAGAGGATCTGCTCATGCGCAGGCTTAGCTTGCGTCGCCATCTCGCAAGCCGCCTACGGATGGACGGTTTTTGATCACTGTTCTTGTGTTCGTTCATGCGCCGACAAGTCTCTTCAGTACCAGTGATTGCCGCCGCCGCGACAAGGAGCCGCCATGTTGCGATGCGTTAGCCGTTGATCCTTGATCCTTGATCCTAACCAGACCAAATCACCATGGGTAGGGCTTTTGGCTATAATCAGACGCCGAGGCGGGCATACACTTTTGAAATGGCGGATGCGTAGTTTTCAGGACTGAATCGTTGCGCCTGCAGGCGGCCTTTTTGGCTCAGCTCGTTTCTCAACGAAGTGTCCCCATCGACTTGACGGATGGCGTCTCGGATAGAGCTGATGTCATATGGATCGATACTTAGCGCGGCGTTTCCAGCGACTTCTGGTAAAGAGCCTGCGTTGGACGTAATGACGGGGGCGCCAAGCAGCATGGCCTCTAAAACGGGCAGGCCAAATCCTTCATAGAGCGACGGAAATACAACACCCCTTGCGCCTCTAATCAAACTCACCAACAGGTGAAAGGGCATGTAGGGGAAGCGCCGTATGCGGTCGCTTCGGACGTTCGAATCGAATGTGAGTTGCTCTAGAAAGGCGTTTTCGTCAGCATCAAGCCAACCTCGGCCACCCACGATTACTAGAGGCGCATCGACTCTTGACGTCAGGTGCGCCTCTATCAGACGGGCAAGATTTTTTTTTGGTTCGACGGCGCCAAAGTATAAAAAATATCCTTGCCAGCCTAGCCCCAAGGTCTCTTCGATATCTAAAATCGCGTCCTCTTGCGATTTATCAATCAAATCAGTCGGAAGTGATACGGCTTGATAAGTATTTGTAATCCGGTCTTCATTGACGTCTAGTATCTCAATCAAATCCCGACGTGTGGTTTCTGAAACGACAACTATATGGTCTGCACGGTCAACGGCTGTTTGGCACAGGCGCAGGTAGGTCGATGTATCGTCTGTCGTTGTATGAGGCAGGCGCAGGGGAATCAGATCGTGTACTGTTAGCAGATTAATTGCTTTCGGGGCATGTAGAGGCAGCGGGCAGGTCCAGTGCATCACGTCCGGAGAATTGCTGTGCGTGCTCCTTCGAAAGGATACGGGTGTGACGCTTCCGTACTTCTGAAAAGCGCGACCTGCGATCGAATATAAGTCCCGCGTAGACCACGCCCCGTTGATTGGTGGGCGTCCACCATTTTCATTCGACCAGATCACCAGATCGCTCAACGGTATGAATTCAGCCGTTCGTCCGAAACGGGAGGTCAATGTCCGACGCCAGCGACTTCTCTTGTCGATTCGGCTTCGTGGCGGCGGTCCATCAGCGATGGCTGCTGTATTTGCCGCGATATTCGATGTCTGGTCAGCGGCCGGGCCATACAAGATGGATGTGTGTCGGCCAGTAGTATTGAGCGCGTGGACTAAATTTCTGCCGTAGGTCGCTATGCCAGACCCCTTGGGAAGGGCCATGTTGAAACCGTCGACACAGACAGATGGTCGTGAAAGTGCTGGCGTAATGGCAAGAGAGGATGAGCGCATCGTGCTTCCTAATCTCTAGATATGCGTTTGATCTGCGTAGCTTAAAACGATAGCCAGCGACGTTAAAAGCATTCGTTCATCCCTGTCGATATTGAGGCACGTACTAACAATGCCGACAGGCGCCTAAATACTAATCCTGCGCCGCCGGATACTAGGCCTGCGCCACCGGCGCCTTGGCCCCGATCTTGATGGCCAGGTCGTCGAAGGCGATCAATTGCGCGGCCAGGGCCTCGAACTGATCCAGCGGCACCATGTTGGGGCCATCCGACGGCGCATTGTCCGGATCCGGGTGCGTCTCCACGAAGACCGCGTCGACGCCGACCGAGACGGCGGCGCGGGCCAGAACCGGCACGAACTCGCGCTGACCGCCCGAAGACGTGCCCTGGCCGCCCGGCTGCTGGACGCTGTGGGTTGCGTCGAACACGACGGGGCATCCGATTTCGCGCAGCACCGGCAGGGCGCGCATATCGCTGACCAGAGTGTTGTAGCCGAAGCTGGCGCCCCGCTCGCAGGCCATGACGTTGGGATTGCCCGCGCCGACCACCTTGGCGATGACGTTCTTCATGTCCCAGGGGGCCAGGAACTGACCCTTCTTGATGTTGATCGCCTTGCCAGTCGCGGCGGCGGCCAGAAGCAGGTCGGTCTGACGGCTCAGGAAGGCCGGGATCTGCAGCACATCGACCACCTCGCCCACCGGGCCGCACTGGGCCTCGGAGTGGACGTCGGTCAGGGTCGGCAGGCCGGTGACCTCGCGGATCTCGGCGAAGATCGGCATGGCCTCCTTTAGGCCGATGCCGCGGGCGGCGCTGGCGCTGGTGCGGTTCGCCTTGTCGAAACTGGTCTTGTAGATAATGCCGACGTTCAGCCGTTCGCCGATTTCCTTCAAGGCATGGGCCGTTTCCAACGCGTGCTGACGGCTTTCCATCTGGCAGGGACCGGCGATAAAGGCGATTCTGGCGCCGCCGCCGATGACGACAGGCGTCCGAAGACCTTCGGACAACGTAATGACAGCGTTGGGACTTTGCATGTGGGCGGCCTAGCATGGTCGCCAGTTGCATGGCCATAGGCAGAGACCCTGTGACTGCCTTCGAGACGCCTTCCCGCGTGACACCACTCCCATCCCCCGCTATTTCCCCGCGCGTGATGAACGAAACAGAACGCCAGTCGGAAGAACGCAGCTGGGAGACGGCGAAGACGCTCGCCGAGGCCTTGCCGTATATTCAGGTCTATGACCGCGAGACCGTGGTCATCAAATACGGCGGCCACGCCATGGGCGAGAGCGCCGTGGCGAGGCAGTTCGCGGCCGACGTGGTGCTGCTGAAGCTGATGGGGGTGAATCCGGTCGTGGTGCACGGCGGCGGGCCGCAGATCAGCGCCATGCTGGAAAAGGCGGGGGTGAAGTCCAGCTTCGTCGATGGCTTGCGGGTCACGGACCCGGCGACGATGGAGGTCGCCGAGATGGTGCTGTCGGGCGCGGTGAACAAGGAGATCGCTCACTGGATCACCATGGCCGGCAAGGAGGCCGACGTGCGCGGCGTCGGTCTGTCGGGCAAGGACGCCGGCCTGCTGACGGTCGAGAAGACGCGCCGGACCAAGCGCGATCCCGACAGCATGATCGAGCACGAGGTGGACCTGGGCTATGTCGGTGAACCGACCAAGGTCGATCCCAAGCTGATCAAGGGCCTGATCGCGTCGGAGACCGAGGACTGGGTGCCGGTCATCGCCCCGATCGGGGTCGCCGAGGACGGACAGACCTACAACGTCAACGCCGACACGGTGGCGGGCGCCATCGCCGGATCGCTGAACGCCAAGCGGATGCTGCTGCTGACCGACGTGCCGGGGGTCAAGGGCGCGGACGGCGACATCATTCGCCAGATGACGCTGGAGGAGGCGCAAGCCCTGATCGACAGCGGCGTCGCCCACGGGGGCATGATCCCCAAGCTGGAGACGGCCATGGCGGCCGTGCGCGCAGGCGTCGAGGCGGTGGTCATCCTGGACGGTCGCCGGCCGCACGCCATGCTGGTCGAGCTGTTCACCGAATTCGGCGCCGGCACCCTGGTGAAGGCGTCTTGAGCGATCACCATTCTGCATCCCTTGGGCACGTGCGGGCCTGGGTGTTCGACATGGACGACACCCTGTATCCACGCGAGCAGGGGTTGATGCGGCTGGTGCAGGCGCGGATCAACGCCTTCGTGGTCGAGGCCGTGGGGCTGGATCCCGAGACGGCGGCGGCGATGCAGCGCCAGTTCCTGGACGAGCACGGCACCACCCTGGCCGGTCTGATGGCCAACTATGCGGTCGATACCGAGCGGTTCCTGCATGAGGTGCACGACGTGCCGCTGGAGGGGGTCGAACCCAATCCGCGTCTGTCGGAACGGTTGAAGATCCTGCCCGGCCGCTGCTACGTCTTCACCAACGGCGCGCGGGAGTATGCGCATCGGGTGCTGGAGCGGATCGGGATCGCCGACTGTTTCGCCGACGTCTTCGCCATCGAGGACGGGGATCTAACGCCCAAGCCGAACCCCGCCACCTTCCGCCGGATGCTGGAACGGTTCGACATCGATCCGCACCAGGCCGCCTTCTTCGAGGACACGCCAAAGAATCTGGAGCCGGCCAAGGCGCTGGGCATGGCCACGGTCCTGATCGGCGACGGCCACGGCAAGCCGCTGGGCGACCACATCGACCATGTGGCCCCCGATCTTCTGGACTTCCTTTCCGACCTGACCTTCAAGGACGCCGCATGACCGATCTGTCGCATCTCGAATCCGTCGTCGAGGCCGCCTGGGAACAGCGCGCCGAGGTGTCCGCCGCCACCCACGGCGAGGTCCGCGACGCCGTCGAAACGGCGCTGGCCCTGCTGGATTCCGGCCAGGCGCGTGTCGCCTCGCGCGGCGCGGACGGCGTCTGGACCACGCATCAGTGGCTGAAAAAGGCGGTGCTGCTGTCCTTCCGCCTGAACGACAACCAGATCATGCGCGCCGGCCCTGCGTCCGTCATGCCGTTGTCGGCGGATCATCCGGCGGCCGTCGGACCCTTCTGGGACAAGGTGCCCAACAAGTTCGGCGACTGGGCCGCCGCCGACTATCAGGCCGCCGGCTTCCGCTCGGTGCCCGGCGCCATCGTTCGTCACGGCGCCCACATCGCCAGGAATGTCGTCCTGATGCCGTCGTTCGTGAACATCGGCGCCTATGTGGACGAGGGTTCGATGGTCGACGCGTGGGCCACGGTCGGCTCGTGCGCCCAGATCGGCAAGAACGTGCACCTGTCGGGCGGCGCGGGCATCGGCGGCGTGCTGGAGCCGTTGCAGGCCAATCCGACCATCATCGAGGATGGCTGTTTCATCGGCGCCCGCGCCGAGGTCGCCGAGGGCGTGATCGTGCGCGAGGGCGCGGTCCTGGCCATGGGCGTCTATCTGTCGGGTTCGACCAAGATCGTGGACCGGGCGACGGGCGAAGTCTTCCGTGGCGAGGTGCCGGCCTATTCGGTCGTGGTGCCGGGTGCGCTGCCTGATCCCAACGGCGGGCCGTCGCTGTACTGCGCCGTCATCGTCAAGCGGGTGGATGCCCAGACGCGGGCCAAGACCGGCGTCAACGAACTGCTGCGCGACTGATCAGGCGGCGATGCGGGCGTCCTGCATCACGGGCGTGTCGAACGTCGCGTGAAGGGTGAAGGTCGATCCCTGGCCCGGGATCGACGCCACCGTGATCTCGCTGTCCATCAGGACGGCCAGGCGTTGGCAGATGCTGAGGCCCAGGCCGGTGCCGCCGAACTTGCGCGTGGACGACCCGTCCACCTGGGAGAAGGGCTGGAACAGGCGCGACAGATCGTCGGCGGCGATGCCGATGCCCGAATCGACGACGCTGATCCCCAGGGCGATGCGGCCGTCGGCGCGGGGTTCGCTTTCGACGACCAGGCGAACCTCGCCTTGCGGCGTGAACTTGATCGCATTGGCCAGAAGATTATGCGTGACCTGCGCCAGGCGCAGCGGGTCCATCTTCAGAAGGGGCGGAAGATCGCCCCGGATTTCAGTCGCGAAAGTCAGGCCACGCGCCTCGGCCTGGGCCTTGAACGGCCCCGTCAGCCGGGTCAGCAGCGTGTCTGTCTCGATGTCGGCGATGTCGAGTTCCATCTTGCCGGACTCGATCTTGGTGATGTCCAGGATATCGTTCAGCAGCACCATCAGCCCCTCGCCCGAAGCGCGGATCACGCTGACGAACTCCTTCTGGCGGTCGCTGAGTTCGGACATCTGAAGCAGTTGCGCCGCGCCCAGCACCCCGTTCATCGGCGTGCGCAGCTCGTGCGAGATGACGCCCAGGAAGTTGGACTTGGCGGCGCTGGCGGCGTCGGCGCGATCGCGCGCGATTTCCAGCTCGGCGATCAGTTCGGCCTGGCGGCGGTTCACGGCCTCAAGGTCGCCGTCCTTCATCTGGGTGATGACAACCTTGATGAACAAGGCCAGCCCCAGGACGGGGACCATGCCCAGCATGACCCAGAAGCCCGGATCGCCCCATAGGCTGATCAGCAGCAAGACCGTCACGATGGAATAGGGCGCCGAGACGATCACCGCTTCTCGCGGCGCGGCGCGCATCTGGGTGAAGACCAGCACGTAACCCGCCATCAGAAGACCTACGCCCAAAGGCACGCCATAGGCGCCGCCATGAACGAAGGCCAAGAGTGGTGCGGCCGCCCAGGCGATGCAGGATACGGTCGCGATCGTCAGCTTGATGCGGTCGTGAAGTCGGCGATCCGATAGCACCAGGCGGCGTTCGACGAAGGTTCGGACCATGCCGATGGACGTGGCGGCGCAAAACCAGGCCACGGCTTCCCGCCAGCCCGTGACCGTGCCCAAGGCAAGCGCCCAACTGGCGATCAGCAGATAACGCATATAGCCAGCGGCAATCACGTATTGCAGAACCGGGCGGCCTGCGGCGGATTGGGGCTGGGTCATCGGATTGCTCTCCAAGGTCAGAGAGCCAGCTTCGATGACGGTCGCCTAACATACGGTGAACGCTAGTCTTTATCGCTATTTGTGTCCGGTATCGTATATTTCGAGGGCAAGAGGATGGGTGGAGGCGGTGCGAAACCGCCTCCACCGAAGGTCAGGCCGTCTTCATCGCGTCGGCGTTGACCGCGGCGTCGGCGATGCCGGTTAGGTCTTCGTCGGTCTGGGATTCCTCCTGCAGGGTCTCGTCCAGCAGGGCGGCGGCGTCCTTCATCCCCAGCACCAGCGCCCAGCGCTTCAGCGTGCCGTAGCGGGTGATCTCATAGTGTTCGACCGCCTGGGCTGCGGCCAGCAGGCCGGCGTCCAGGGCCGGGGTGTCCTTGTATTCTTCCATGATTTCGTCGCCCTCGGCCAGGATGCCTTCGATGGCGTCGCAGGTCTTGCCGCGCGGGGCCTTGCCGATCAGTTCGAAGACCTGTTGCAGGCGTTCGATCTGGCCTTCGGTCTGGTCCTTGTGCTTTTCGAAGGCGGCCTTCAGCTCGGGCGACTGCGCCGCGCGGGCCATCTTGGGCAGGGACTTCAGGATCTTTCGCTCGGCGTAATAGATGTCCTTGAGCGTGTCGTGGAACAGGGTGTCGAGGGTTTTCTCGGCCATGGTCGTGTCTCGCTATCTGTGATGGGGCGCAGGCGCGCACCCCGTCACAAGCGATCTTTCGGATTTGCGTTCCTCTGTTCGGTTTCGTGCGAAGGCTTAGACCTCAAGCGCCTCCCGCTCGGCGGCATGCCAGCGCCAGGCGGTGCGAACGATGTCGTCCAACGTTCGCGTCGGCCGCCAGCCCAGAACCTCGCGCGCACGGCTGTTGTCGGCCACCAGACAGGGGGCGTCGCCGGGTCGGCGCGGCGCGGTCTCGACGGGGAAGGGCCGGTTGGTCGTGCGGCGGATGGCGTCGATAAGCTCCCTGACCGTCGTGCCCGCGCCGGTGCCCAGGTTGAAGACCGTCGTCTCGCCGCCGTCGAGCAGGTATTTCAGCGCCCGCACATGGGCGTCGGCGAGGTCCATGACATGGACATAGTCGCGCACCGCCGTGCCGTCGCGGGTGTCATAATCGTCGCCGAACAGCCTGAACCCCTGACGCTGGCCCAGCGCCGTCTGGAGCGCCAGGGGAATGGCGTGGGTTTCAGGGTGGTGGCGCTCGCCGATCCGGCCCTCTTCGTCGGCGCCGGCGGCGTTGAAGTAGCGCAGGCAGACCGAGCGAAAGCCGGCATAGGTCGAATAGTCGGCCAGGGCCTGTTCGACCATCAGCTTGGAGCGGCCATAGGGGTTCAGCGGCGCCTGGGGATGGGCCTCGTCCATCGGCAGATAGACCGGGTCGCCATAGGTGGCGCAGGTCGAGGAGAAGACCATCGCCCCGATCCCGCCGCGCCGCGCCGCCTCGATCAGGGTCAGGGCGCCGACGACATTGTTGTCATAGAAGCGGCCCGGCGCCTTGACCGATTCCCCGACCTCGATCAGGGCGGCGAAATGCAGGACCGCGACGGGCCTGTGTCTGGCGATCACCGCATCCAGACGTGCGCCGTCGCGGATGTCGCCGATCTCAAGCTCGCCCCACTGAACGAAGGCCGCATGGCCGTTCGACAGATTGTCATAGACCACCGGCGTGAAACCGGCCCGGGACAGGGCGAGGCAGGCGTGCGAACCCACATAGCCGGCGCCGCCCGTGACCAGGATGGTGCTGGGCATGCCTGCTCTCCCCTACGACCCTTGCCGGTACAGACACGGGAGCGTGCTGAGGCCTGACGCCCTATCCTAGGCGACAATCGTCGCGAAGGCGCGGCCTCAATCGGTCGTCTGGTCTCGTTTCAGGTCCGGCGGGGTGGCCTCGTCGGTCAGGAGGCGGATGGCCTCCTCCACCGTGACCACAGTCTGGGCCTGCGAGCCCAGGCGACGGATGGCGACCAGGCCCTGTTCGGCTTCCTGGCGGCCGACCACGGCGATGACCGGCACCTTGCCGACCGAGTGTTCGCGCACCTTGTAGCCGACCTTCTCGTTGCGAAGATCGATCTCGGTGCGCAGACCGGCGGCCTTGAACCGGGCCATGACGTCGCGGGCGTAGTCGTCGGCGTCCGAGGTGATGGTGGCCACCACGGCCTGGGTCGGGGCCAGCCACAGGGGGAAGGCGCCGGCGTAGTTCTCGATCATGATGCCGATGAACCGTTCGAACGATCCCAGGATCGCCCGGTGCAGCATGACCGGCCGGTGCTTCTGGCCATCCTCGGCGATGTAGGTCGCGTCCAGACGTTCCGGCAGGACATAGTCCAGCTGGATCGTGCCGCAGGTCCATTCGCGGCCGATGGCGTCCTTGACGATGAAGTCCAGCTTGGGCGCGTAGAAGGCGCCGTCGCCCGGCGTGACCACTGGCTCGGTCCCGGCCGCGCGGGCGGCCTCGGCCATCAGGGCCTCGGCCTTGTCCCAGAATTCTTCCGACCCGGCGCGGTTCTCGGGCCGGGTGCCCAGGCTGATATAGGCGGTCTCCATCCCCAGGTCGGCGTGGACGCTGCGCGCCAGTTTGATGAACTCGGCCGTCTCCTCGACGATCTGGTCCTCGCGGCAGAAGATGTGGGCGTCGTCCTGGGTGAAGCCGCGCACCCGCATCAGGCCGTGCAGCGAACCGGACGGCTCATAGCGGTGGCAGGCGCCGAACTCTGCCATGCGCAGCGGCAGTTCGCGGTACGACCGCTGACCCTGATCGAAGATCTGGACGTGGCCGGGGCAGTTCATCGGCTTGAGCGACAGCTCCTCGCCCTCGACCGTCTCGCAGACGAACATGTTGGGCCGATACTTGTCCCAGTGGCCGCTCTGTTCCCAGAACTTCCGGTCCAGAACCTGGGGCGTCTTGACCTCGACATAGCCGGCGGCGTCCAGGCGGCGGCGCATATAGGCCTCCAGCACGCGCCACAGCACCCAGCCCTTGGGGTGCCAGAAGACCATGCCGCGGCCCTCTTCCTGCATGTGGAAGAGCTCCATCGCCTTGCCGACCTTGCGGTGGTCGCGCTTCTCGGCCTCTTCCAGACGCAGCAGGTGGGCGTCCAGGTCTTCCTTGGTCGCCCAGGCGGTGCCGTAGATGCGCTGCAGCTGTTCGCGCTTCGAGTCGCCACGCCAATAGGCGCCGGCCAGCTTGGTCAGTTTGAACGCCTTGCCGACGTGGCGCGTCGAAGGGAAGTGCGGACCCCGGCACAGGTCGATCCAGTCGCCCTGCTTGTACAGGGTGATCGTCTCGGTCCCCGGCAGGTCGCGGATCAGCTCGGCCTTGAACTTCTCGCCGCGCGCTTCGAAGAAGGTGATCGCCTCGTCGCGGTCCCAGATTTCGCGCTCGAACTTGGCGTCACGATCGACGATCCGGCCCATCTCCTTTTCGATGGCGGCGAAGTCGTCAGTCGAGAAGGGTTCCTCGCGGAAGAAGTCATAGTAGAAGCCGTCCTCAATGGCCGGGCCGATCGTGACCTGGGTGCCGGGGAACAGGGTCTGGACCGCCTCGGCCAGGACGTGGGCCGTGTCGTGACGGATCGTATAGAGGGCGGCGGGATCGTCGCGCATGATCAGGCGGAAGTCGCCGCCCGTCTCCAGCACCCGACCCATGTCGCGTTGCTCGCCATTCAGCTCGGCCAGAACCGCCTTCTTGGCCAGCGACGGCGAGATCGAGGTCGCCACATCGCGCGCCGTCGAGCCGGCCGGATACTGACGCACCGCGCCGTCGGGGAATTTCAGATCGATCATGACTGTTCTTTTTCGTCGGTCTTCAGGGGCGGGACCGGGTCATAGCCCGAACCGCCGAAGGGATGGCATTTACAGAGACGACGCACGGTGAGCCACCCCCCCTTGACCGGACCATGGTGGATCAGGGCGTCGCGCCCATAGTCCGAACAGGTCGGCAGGAACCGGCACTGCTGGCCGATAAGGGGGGACAGTGTCAGCTTGTAGCCCCGATGGGCCGCGCGGACGCCGCGTTCATAGAGAGACATATGTCCCTTCGCCGGGGGCTGGATGGGTTCGCCGCGCTTATCCCCCGTCATCACAGGGGGATCAACCGGTCGTGCCCGTCAGGCCGCGCCGGCGAGGCGAGTTCGAGCGGTCAGGGCGTTATCGACCGCCTCCAGCGTCGCCTCGATGGAGACCAGAGTCGAGGCGTGGCGGGCCGGATAGTCGGCGACCTGTTTCAGCAGGCGCAGGTCCTCGAACCGGCCGCTCGGGCCTTCGCCGCCGGATTTCAGCATGGCGGACATGGCGTCGCGCGCCTCAGTGATCTCTTCGACCGAAGCGCCTATCACAGACTGGCCCAGCACCCCGGCGGCGGCCTGGCCCAGGGCGCAGGCCTTTACGTCCTGAGCAAACTCGGCGACGTGACACTGGTCGTCTAGCGTCACATCCACCGTCGCCCGCGACCCGCACAGCTTCGCCACCCGCTCGCCGGTGCCATCAGGCGCGGTCAGGCGGCCCGCATGCGGCAGGTTCGCCGCCAGCGTCAGGATGCGCGCGCTGTAGAGGTCGTCGATCATGGGACGAAGATAGGCGCTCAATCCTCCCCCGTGAAGCGCAGCGTAATGGGGGAGGGGGACCGCGAAGCGGTGGAGGGGGCGAAGGGCGTGCGGTGGCAGACGTTTCAGATCGAGATTGCGTCCGCCCCCTCCACCCCGCTTCGCGCGGTCCCCCTCCCCCGCTGCGCGGTGGAGGATTTAAAGCGTCAGGACGAGACGCCCATCGGATCGGACTTCCAGAGTCGCATCCGCATAGTCCGTCAGCTTCGGATGGTCCGTCTCCAACGGATGCGTCCAGGCCGCCGTCACCACCATCACATCCGCCCCGGCCGCTTCGCCCGCCCTGATCCCGGCCTCGGCGTCCTCGAACACCAGGCAGTCGGCGATGTCGAAGCCGAGAGCCGCCGCAGCCTTCAGATAGCCGGCGGGGTCGGGCTTGCCGCGTTCGACGTCCTCGGCGGTGATCATGACGGCGGGCGGGGTCACGCCGGCCGCCTTCAATCGAGCCTTCGCCAGGGAGACGGACGCGGAGGTGACGACGGCCCAGCGGTCGGGCGGCAGGCGTTTGACGAAGTTGATGGCGCCGGGAATGGGGGCGACGCCGTCGACGTCCTCGATCTCGCCGCGCTCGACCCAGGCGACCTCGGCGTCCAGGTCGATGTCGGGCAGATTCTGGTTGCGGATGGTGTCGATGGCCCGCACCCCGTGCATGACCGACAGCAGGGCCGCGACGTCCAGGCCGTGACGTCCGGCCCAGCGGGTCCAGACGCGCTCGGCGGCGAGCGTCGAGGTGATCAGGGTGCCGTCCATGTCGAACACCCAATGACGGCTGGCGGCGACGTCATTGCGCCGCGCCACATCAACAAGCACCGGCCTCAATCCCAGTTCGGCATCTGGCTGCCGTCCAGCCCACCCACTTCAAACACCGCCTTGCGGGTGCCCCCTGCCTGCACCGGGAACTCGATCTCGATCACCTTGGCCTTGCGTGCCTGCCGCCACAGGCCACGGTTGTCATCGATGAACATGGCGATGGCTTCATCGGTGTCCGGGCGATGCGCAGCCATGGTACGGGCCGGGGCACCGTCCACGCTGACCTTCACCTGGCAGGCACGGTAGCAGGCCTTGGCAAAGTCGCTGGACTGCAGCACCAGGTAGGCGTGGCGCTTCCACTCGGGGTGATCACGGAACACCAGGTTCACCTGCTTGGCGCCGGTGCTGTCCACTTCCACCCGGTCCTTGCTGTAGATCGCCGCCGAACGCTGCGTACCGCCCTTCACCGGCACCTGGTTGTAATTCCACAAGGCCTGCATGCGGCGCAGCTCGCTGGCGGCAGCCGCCTTCTCACGGACCTCGGCAAAGCCCGGCTCGATGCGCTTGGCGGTGTCCGAATCCGGGTACTGGTCGAGCAGCGCCGCACCATGGATGCGCGCCTTCTCCCAATCGGTGGCGGTGACCGCTGCGTCGTAAAGCTTGCCGATGCCCTCGGCGTCGGCCTCGCGCTTGGCGCGCTCCTGCGCGGCAGCGGCCTCCTGCTGCTGGCGCTCGGCCTCCGGGTTGCTGCAGGCGGCCAGGGCCAGGGCGCAGGCAGTGATCAGGATCAGTCGTTTCATTCGGAAGTCCTTTGCGGGTGCCCTCTGATTCTATCGGCGGCGGATGGCGGATACAGCAACGGCGGGTTTCCCCGCCGTTGCCGGTGACGCAGTGCCTGGTTGCCGGCCAGCGGCCGGCATTGCCGCTTACTTGGCTTCAGCCTTGGCCAGCAGATCCTGCACCGAGGCGGTGGTGATCGGGTGGTAGCCCGGCTTGGCTTTCTCGAAGGCCTGCTTGGCCAGCTCCAGACCCTTCGGGGTCTTCACCAGTTCGGCGTAGATCGGCATGATCAGCTTGCGACGGCCGACGCGCTCGATGAACGCCGCGGCCGCATCATTGGCCTGCTCGTAGCCGCTGCGGATGGCCAGCGGATACCAGCGCATGGCGATCTCGCCGTTCGGGGTGCCGGTGAAGTGGTAGCCCTTGTCCAGCTGCGCCAGCTTCTCGACCGGCTGCGTCTGGCCCAGGCCATCGATGAAGCGCACCCATTCCTGGGTGCCCCACTCGGCGGTGACCTGGTTGGCCGGCAGGCTGCCCGCACCGGAGAACGCGATGCGCGCGGCATCGACGCTGCTGAAGTTGCGCGACTGTGCCTTGGTGGCGAACGACGGGATGCCCGGCTCGTCCAGCCATGCCTTCAGCTCGGCCTCGCTCACCGCCGAGGGGTTCTTCGGCAGCAGGTTCTTCTTCAGGTAGTCGACGAACTGGTCGGTGTTGGCGCTCTGGAAGGCGTGGTCATCGAACCAGCCACGCAGGAACGGATCGAAGGTCTCGCGGCCGAAGCGCTGTTCCAGGAACTCCAGGAACCACGAGCCCTTCACGTAGGCGACCTGGCTCAGGGCCTCGTCGGGGTCACGCTCGTTCAGCGGCGGCAGCGCCAGGGCCTGGTCGGCCGGGCTCATGTCCTTCACTTCGTTGAGCAGATCGGTCTGGTCGATCTCACGCTCCATCTCCGCCATTTCCTGGCCATACAGCGCCTCGGTGATGCGCGCCTGCACGTACGTGGTGAAGCCTTCGTTGAGCCAGATGTCCTTCCAGCTGGCGTTGGTCACCAGGTTGCCGGACCAGCTGTGTGCCAGCTCATGCGCGACCAGCGACACCAGCGACTTGTCGCCAACGATGACGGTCGGGGTCGCGAAGGTCAGGCGCGGGTTTTCCATGCCACCGAACGGGAACGACGGCGGCAGCACCAGCATGTCGTAGCGGCCCCAGCGGTATTCACCGTACAGGTTCTCGGCGGCACCGATCATCTTCTCGGTGTCCTCGAATTCCTTGGCGGCCTTGTTGACCATGGCCGGCTCGGCCCATACGCCCGAACGCTGGGAAATCGGCTCGAACACCAGGTCGCCGGCAGCAATGGCCAGCAGGTAGGACGGGATCGGCTGCGGCATCTTGAAGGTGTA
>NZ_DLTK01000105.1:14005-14209 GCF_002500885.1 Brevundimonas sp. UBA7838 | reverse complement strand
GACGTTGTCGTCGGCCATGCCATGCAGCAGCAACAGCCGCCCCGTCATGTCGTCCAGTCGCGGCAGGATGTCAGTCGCCGCATAGCCCTCCGGATTGGCCTGGGGCGTGGACATATACCGTTCGGTGTAGTGGGTGTCGTACAGGCTCCATTCCGTCGGCGCCGCGCCCGCCAGAGCCGAGGCCAGGCCGGCGTCCTTGTCGGT
>NZ_DLTK01000105.1:0-13832 GCF_002500885.1 Brevundimonas sp. UBA7838 | reverse complement strand
GGCCGGCGTCCTTGTCGGTCAGTGTCAGCAGGCTGAGGAAGCCGCCGAAGCTCCAGCCCATCACCGCGATATGGTCGGCATCGACGTAAGGCAGGGTCTTCAGCCATTGCGCGGCCTGGGCCTGATCCTCGACCGCCGGAATGCCCAGGCGGCGATAGATGCTGGTCTCGAACGCCTGCGACCGGTCGCCCTCGCCGCGATTGTCGACGCGGAAGACGATGTAGCCCGCCTCGGTCAGCAGTTGGTTGGTCAGGGGCTGCCAGCTCTTCTGCACGCCCGCCCCGGTGCCCGGCCCGCCATAGACCTGCATCACCACCGGATATTTCTTCGACGGATCGAAGTCGGGCGGCGTGGTCATACGCCACACCAGGGTCTGGCCGTGGCTCTGCATCGTGCCGAACTCTGGCGTGCGCAGGCGCGAGACATACGGCGCGAACGGATGGCTGGCGTCGAGCTTGTTCTCTTCGATCCAACGCACGCGCGTGCCGTCGATGCGGTACAGCGCCGACTGCGTCGGCGTCGCCGGGTCCGAATAGTTGCCGACATAGGCGGTCGCCGGCCCGTTCACCGACACCGTCCACCAGCCGCCGCCCGGCGTCACCGCGACAGGATCAACCGTGCGGTTCAGATTGGCGCGGAACATCTGCTGCTCGATCGGCAGTTCCTTGCCGTCGCGCATCGAGGCGGTGAAATAGACGTCCCCGGTCTGTTCGTTGACGCCGTCCAGATGTTTGACCGGATAGTCGCCGCGCGTGATGGCCCGCAGCCGTCGCCCGTTGCGGTCGTACAGATACAGGTGCCGCCAACCCGAATCCTCGTTGGACCAGATGAACCGGCCATCAGACAGGACGCGGAAGTCGTCGTTCAGATCGACCCAGGCCTGCGCCTTCTGGCTGAGGATCACGCGTGACGCGCCGGTCGTCGGATCGACGCTAAGCAGATCCAAAGTTTTCTGGTCGCGCGACTGACGCTGGACGTAAAGGGTCTTGCCGTCGCCGGACCAGTTCACCCGCGCCAGATAGATGTCGGTGTTCGATCCCAGGTCGACCTTGACCCGTCCGCCGCCCTGCAGGTCGCGCACATACAGTTCGACCACCGCATTGGGTCGCCCCGCGCGAGGATAGCGCTGCTCGACCATCGTCGCGCCGCCGCCGGTAATCTCGAAGCGCGGCACGATATCGACCGGGCTTTCGTCCACGCGCGTCATGGCGATGTAGCGCTCGTCGGGGCTCCACCAGTATCCGGTGTCGCGATCCATCTCCTCCTGGGCGATGAACTCGGCCGTGGCCCAGGTGATCAGACCCGCGCCGTCGTCGGTGATCGGCGTCTCCTTGCCGCTCGCCAGATCATAGACGACCAGATTCTGATCGCGGACATAGGAGACGTAGCTGCCCTTGGGCGACACCTTGGCGTCGATCTCGTCGGCGGGCGTCTCGGTCAGGCGGCGCACCTTGCCGTCCGCCCGGTTCGCCAGGAAGATGTCGCCTTCCAGCGGCGCTAGGATGTAGCGGCCCTGCTGGTCCCACGAATACTCGACCACGCCGCGCGCGCTGATCCGCATCCGCTCGCGCCGGGCCTTTTCGGCCTCCGACAGTTCGCCGGCGTCGGGAACCAGCGCCCGTGCGTCGATCAGCTTGTAGGGTTCGCCCTCGCCCGTCGGCGCGGCCCACAGGTCCTGCACGTCCACATTGTCCTCACGCGAACGCAGGAAGGCGACCAACTGGCCGTCAGGCGACAGGCTGACACCCTTGGCCACCGGCCCGTTCAGGCTGGGGCTGGAAAACACCCGCTCGGGCGTCAGGATGTTGGAGGGCGTCTCCTGCGCAAGCGCCGAGCTGGCGGACAGGAGGATGGTCGAGGCGAGAAGAAGGGTGCGCATGGGTCGGGACGCTAGCGGTGCTTCTGCAAGTCGTCATTAGGAAATGTCGTCGCCGGGTGAACGGCTTGTCCTTCCCTGCGAGAAGTTCTCAGATTAGAGAGACGGCACAATGACAGACGCCGCCCTCTCCCCCGCCCCCGTGAAAGCCAGTCCGTTTAACGAGCTTGAGGTTCTGTGGGTGCGCCACTGGACCGACAGCCTGTTCAGCTTCGGCGTCAAGCGGCCCGAGGATTTCCGCTTCCGCTCGGGCGAGTTCGTGATGATCGGCCTGCCCGGCGAAGACGGCGGAAAGCCTGTCCTGCGGGCCTATTCCATCGCCAGCCCCTGCTGGGCCGAGGAGCTGGAATTCTTCTCGATCAAGGTCGCCGACGGCCCGCTGACCTCGCGCCTGCAGAAGATACAGCCCGGCGATACCGTTCTGATGGGCAAGAAGCCGACCGGCACCTTGGTCCTGGACGCCCTGACCGGCGGCGAGCGACTGTTCCTGATCGGCACGGGAACGGGTCTGGCGCCCTGGCTCAGCGTCGCGCGCGACCCAGAGACCTACTCCCGCTTCGGCCATGTCTATGTGATCCACACGGTCCGCAGCGTCGCCGATCTCGCCTACCGCGACTTCTTCACCCGCGAGATCCACGACGATCCTCTGATCGGCGACGAGGCCAAGGCCCAGCTGACCTATTACCCCACCGTGACCCGCGAGGATTTCGAAATCCCCAGCCTATTGAAGAAGGGCCGGATCACCGACCGCATCAAGTCCGGCGACTTCTTCCGCGACCTGGGCTTGCCCGAAGGGTTCGACCCGGCCAGCGACCGCGCCATGCTGTGCGGCTCCATGGCCATGATCAAGGAAGCCGGCGAACTGCTGGAGACCTATGGCCTGAAAGAAGGCTCCAACGCCGAACCGGCTGACTACGTGCTGGAGCGGGCCTTCGTCGGCTGACGACTTGGCTTGGGCGGCCTGACCCGCTAACCCCACGCTCATGTCAAAGCCTGCTCTTGTCGCCGTCGACGCGCGCGTCGATCCCGCCGAATGCCAGTCGATGGCCGAGGTCCGCCAGGGCGTCGACGCCCTGGACCGCGCCCTGGTCGCCCTGCTGGCCGAGCGCCAGCGCTACATGGACGCCGCCGCCCGCATCAAGCCCGACCGCGACGCCGTCTTCGACCAGGCCCGGATCGACGACGTGGTCGCCAAGGTTCTGGTCTCGGCCGAGGCCCACGATCTGTCGCCCGACATCGCCGAACCCGTCTGGCGCCTGCTCATCGACCGCTGCATCGCTCACGAGTTCGCCACATATGACCGGACTCGCAGCTAGGACGGCGCACGCCTGCCATCTTACTTGAGTAGGAAGTTCGACCTGATTTCAAGACCTTGAGTCGCGGCAGCGTCAATCGACCTGCCGCTCTTTCAGGGCGCCGTATAATGGGCGTCCGGTCTTTGACATCGCGACGCTCTTCGCCTGCTAGAACTGCACTTTATTGCACTTTGCACGCGTTTTCGGAGTGCAGTGCAATTTCATCCGGTTCGCCTCAGCCCTTAAGACCGCGCAGCATCAGTTCGTGCCGATAGGCCGCGACATCGGCCAGCGCCGCTTCCAGAGCATCACGGACCCGCTCGACCGCCGGTGCGGCCAGCTTCTGATCCACCGCTTCCGCCTCGGCGCAGATCGTCGCCAGGTCTCGCGCGCCGATGCCCGCCGCCGCGCCCCGGATCGTATGAACCCCGTCGCGCCAGCCCTCGACCTTGGGATCCAGCATGACGGACCACAGGCCGGCCTGATTGACGAACAGGCCCAACACCTCCTCGTTGATGGCGTCGTCCCCGCCCGTCATGCCATTCAAAACGGCGAAATCGACGGCGCCCGTCAGATCGCGCAATGCCATCAGGCCGCCGTCTCCTCGCCCTTGGCGAGGCGCGAGTTCCGCGAGGACCAGAGCAGATAGGTCGCCACGCCGACCACGTTCCAGACCACGAAGCCGATCTGCGTCACCGGCTTCAGGCTCAGGAAGAAGACCAGGCAGCCGATCACGCTGACCGCTCCAACGACCGGCCATAGCGGCGCCTTGAACACCCGCTTGCGACCCGGCTCGCGGATGCGCAGCACGATCAGGCAAACCCCGACCGAGCAGAAGGCCGCCAGCGTCCCGGCGTTGGCCAGCGACGCCAGTTCGTCCAGCGGCAACAACCCCGCCAGAATCGCCACGACGATGGCGGTGAACACGGTCACCACCGCCGGCACGCCCCGGCTCGACACCTTGGCCAGGCGGCGCGGCAACAGGCCGTCGCGCGCCATGCCCAGGAAGATGCGGCTCTGGCCGAACAGGAAGGCCAGCAGCACGGTCGGAAGCGCGATCACCGCCGCAGCGGCGATCCACTGGGCCGCCGTCCCCTGCCCCATCTGACGCAGGATCAGGGCCAGCGGCTCGGGACTGCTGGCGAAGGTCGCAACCGGCCGCGCGCCGATGGCTGCGGCCGCGACCACCAGATACAGCGCCGTGCAGACCAGCATGGAGCCGACGATGCCGATGGCCAGATCACGTTCGGGCTTCTTGGTTTCCTCCGCCGCCGTCGAGATCGCGTCGAAACCATAGAAGGCGAAGAAGATGATCGCCGCCGCCGCCATCACCCCGGTCTGGACGAAGGGCGCGCCGAAGCCGTTGGGCATGAAGGGCGTGAAATGTTCGGGTTTGAACGCCGGCAGGGCGATGGCGACGAACACCACCAAGGCCGCGATCTTGATCAGGACCAGCACCGCGTTCAGCGTCGCGCTCTCCTTGGTGCCCAGCAGCAGCAGGCCCGTCACCACGCCGATGATGGCCACGGCCGGAAGGTTGATGATCCCGCCCGCATGCGGCCCGGCCACCAACGCCAGCGGCAGGTCGATCCCCAGCCCGCTCAGGAAGCCGACCGCATAGCCGGACCAGCCCACGGCCACGGCCGAGACCACCAACGAATATTCCAGGATCAGGCTCCAACCCACGATCCAGGCGATCAACTCACCCAGCACGGCGTAGGAATAGGTGTAGGCGCTGCCCGCCGTCGGCATCATGGTCGACAACTCGGCATAGGCCAGAGCCGCGCAGGCGCAAACCAGTCCCGCAAGGCCAAAGCTGATCAACACGGCCGGGCCCGCCAGGCCCGCCCCCACCCCGATCAGCGTCAGGATGCCGGTGCCGACGATGGCCCCCACGCCCAGGGCCAGCAGGTGCGGCCAGCTCAACGTCGGCTTCAGCCGCGGTCCGTCGTGCGGCGCCATCATGGTGTCGATTGATCGACGACGGTTCCAGAAGGCCATGATGTTCGCTCCCCCGCCGCTTGCCGCGGCTGATTCCACGGGGACCATACTCCGTCGCAGAAAGTTTGCGAAAGCGCTTGCCAACCCCCGAACCGCTGGGTAGTAGGAGCGCCCTTCGGCAAGGCCTCGCCCCCCGAAGACGCAGACGATCGGTCGGGTGATTAGCTCAGTTGGTAGAGCAGCTGACTCTTAATCAGCGGGTCGTAGGTTCGAACCCTACATCACCCACCATCGTCCCCCTTGTTTTTGCTAGAGAAAATCCCCCACCATTGGGAAGCGACTATGTGCGCTCAGCCTTAGTTGGGAAAAAAGTTGGAAAGCCCGCTTTCGCTTCGAGCTTCTTGATCGCAGACACAGCGAGCGAATGATCGCGCTTGAGATAGTGGCCATCGAGGATCGCACCGACGTCTCGCAGGCTATGGCCCGTGATCGTAGCGATCTCAGCTTCGTTGCAACCCGCCATAGCTAAACGGGTGACCGCCGTTCCGCGCAGATCGTGGAACGTGACGTCGGCGATGCCAGCTTTGGCGCAGGCCTTTCTCCACGAAGCGCGGAAACCAGATTCGGTCCAAGCCCGTCCCGCTTCAGTGGTCAAAATCGTCTCGCTGTCGCCCGTATGGATGGCGAGCGTCTCGAGGGCCGCCCTCAGAGGGGCGCCGACAGGGATCGCCACTCGCGCTCTTGTTTTGCGCTGCTTGAGCCGAATGACGTCGCCATCATAGTCGCTCCAGCTCAGCCGCAGCAGATCCCCCTGCCGTTGCCCGGTCCATAACGCGAGAAGCAACGCTAGTTGGAGATGGCGAGGGGCCTGCGCCAGGAAGGTCGCTTCATCATGGTCGGTCCAGACATTATCCCGTCGCGTCGCACGATAGACGCGCCCTTGTCGCTCCAATGGATTGAAAGGGGCGAGCCCCCGGTCAACGGACCAAGACAGAGCGCGCGCGAAGACGGTGAACCGGTAGTCAGCTGTACGTCGCGAGCTCAACGCTAAGCGGTCGCGCCAGGATAAGAAGTCGCCCCGCACGCGCTTGTCGCTCAGCGCGGCGATAGGGAAGTCGCCGAACTCGCTGGCGATCGCTCGAAGATGCTTTTTGTAATCTGTGCGCGTACGTTCGGCGAGACTGCGGAAGTCCGATGACGACTCATAGGCGTCCAGTAGGGCGACGAGGGTATCGGACGGCTTGCGCCTACGGTCGGCGAGGGCCGCGTTGTAGTTTTCCATGAACTCGGCAGAGCCCAGCTCGCCCTCGATGCGCGGACCGCCCTTCCAAGCGTAGTAGTAGATGACCTTCGTTCCGTCGGCGCGCGTCTTTCGCACGACGTTGAGCCCTTTCAGCTTAATGCGCACCCCGCTTAGCCTTCCACTGATCATACGCACTTAGGACGGGCTCTACGGTCACCCCGCCCTTTGAGATGCGGATCACGCCGTCAGGCATTATCTCGACGCTGGTCGCGTCGAACCCCGCTTCATTGGCCCCTTTCAAGGCGCGCGCCACATCCGCCTTTGTGAATCTTGTTGAAGCCCTTGGCATTATCGCCCCCTACTCAACGATCGTGATCATGCGGCTGCGCGCGCCGAACAGGGTCGCGAGCTCTTCGAGCCGATCATCAGCAATCAGGGCCTGCTCCGCCCGCAGATAGACGAGCTGGACACAGAGATTGAGATTGATGGTTATGAGACCATCGAGCCAGCGATCCTGCCCGAGGGCTTCCTGGATGCTTTGCAGCTCGCTCGCGATGTCACTCGCTGATCCAACCAACGGAAACTGGTCGTCGGCGACAAGCGTCGTCTCTGCGATGCCGAAGGAGGTCACCACGCCGAGATAGACGGGATCGGTAGACTTGCGGTCGTTCTCGCTCGCGCGCTCGATGGCCACGTCGAAATAGAGATCGACCCACGCACGCGCGTTATTCTTTTTAACGCCACATCGCGCCAATGAGACAGCCGCCTCAAAGGCGATGGCGTCCTCAACCGTGAAATCCTGCCACCCCGAACCAGGAGGCCGCCCACGCATCGGGACATGTTTACGGGCCTTGAGAAGATTAAAGGCCTCCTCGCTCAACCCCACCAACTTCACTAGCTGCGATCTGCGCATGCGTTGCTTCTCCGATTACGAGCGAAAGGTATCATGCTGATATAACAATATCAATAGGATATTTTTTGAAGACGGCCGGCTCGGTTCGGCACTTTTTTTCATGCCTTTTCAATGCGTTATTGACATTGCACCAAATCGATGGTATAATGAAATGTCAGCCAAACACATCGAGATCAGTCCATGCTCAGCGAAATGCGCGGCTCACGGCCAGCGCGGATCGTGAGCATTCACGTCAAAGGCTCCCCCGCCACACGCCCCCGATCGACCGAGCTTCGCCTCGACTTTATGGTCACAATCATGCGCGCCATTCGGCGCCGGGGTTGGCGCGCTCTCGACGCCATTGTCTTCCCCGCTGGCTACCTTCGAACGGCAGACTGGCTCGCTCCGGCTCCAACCACACTCAGACGCGCGATGATCGACGCATCTGTCGGCGACATCTGCGTCCAGGCCGTTCGTAAGCTCAGTGAAGGGTCGCCCGGGTGCGTCATCGTGATAGGGATCGACACCAACCGGTTCCGCCCGTGGGGGTTTCGAGGAGACCAGGCTCTAGCGGCATTCAATCAGAATGGCTGTCTAGCGGTCGTCCGAAAAATCTTCCCGACAGATGGCGATACCAATGAATATGGTCGTGCCCCGTATCTCTTGGACCATGAGGATGCTCTCACCGAAGATCGTTTTCTGCCGCTCCCCAACGGCGACATCGCGATGCTGTGCCTCTGCTACGACAGCTTCGTCTTCTCCGAACTTGCGCTAGGCCCAACGACCAAGCTGCGAGCCATGCGATACAAGACGGCCGTTCCAGATGGATGGGACGACCTGACGCCAACGGAATCGTGGCTCTGGCTTTCAGACCTTTACCACCGAATTCGCACTCATTGGCCCCGCGTGCTCCTCAACCCTATCCACGGGTTCGACGCCCCCGGTCGGGAAGTCTTTTGGCATCGTCACGGGCTCGCATGCGCCAGCAGCTTCCTCGGCGGCGGCTTAGCAATCGGGGCAGCGCATTATCAAAGAATGCTACCAACCGAGGGCTTCGCCATGCTGGCGGCTTCACGGGCGCCGCCGGAGCAACTCGGGCTCGCGAACTTTCGAACGGCCTACACGCATGCCCCGACAGATAGCTTCAGCGTTCGGGGCAGCGGCCGTCGCCCGATGAACGCATTTATTCAGCTCCACGAGGGCTGACTTCGACAGCTCTTACCACCCTGCCCCCGCGCCCCAAGCGCGGGGGTATTTTTGCATGCCCAGAAAGGAACTTCATGGCCGGCAGACAAGCAAAGATCCTCACCAGCGGCGAGCTTCGGCGACTGCTCGCACACACTCGGCGCTCCCCGACCCCCGAGCGAGATCGCGTCATCGTGCTACTCTCGGTCCGCGCCGGGTTGAGAGCCTGCGAGATCGCGGGGTTGGACTGGTCCATGGTCACGGACGCTAGAGGTCGAGTGTCGAACATCATCGAGCTTAGAGACGCGATCGCTAAGAAGGGATCCGGCCGTCGCATTCCCATCCATCCAGAACTCAGTCAGGCCCTGGTCAAGCTGGCCCCAAAAGCACTACGCATAGGGCCGGTCGTGCGCTCGCTAAGAGGCGGAGGCATGCGCGCAAACAGTATCGTCAACTGGTTCAGCTGCGCATTTCACGCCATTGGCGCGGACGGCTGTTCGTCGCACTCTGGACGGCGCACGTTCGTAACCGCCGCAGCAAAAGCAGCGCACCGCGCCGGCGCAAGCCTCAGGGATGTCCAACTTTTAGCCGGGCATCAGTCGATCGAGACGACGCAACGCTACATCGATGGCGATAGTCGCGCGCAACATCGATTGGTGCACACGCTGTGACCCGCTCTCTTTCGCATCTCATCGATCCCGTAACGATCAGCATTCAATCCATCGCGTTTGACCCCGATCTAGAAATTGTGGGGATCGATCTCGACGGTGGCCATTTGGTGCGGGTGACGGTTGAAACCAATGCATTGGCTGATTTTCCGCGTCAGCTTTCTCAATCGAACGGGCTCGTACTCGTTCTTACGCTGATGGCGCTGGATCGAATCTAGCGTCTTCGCCGCAAAAGGCATTTCCTAAAATGACAGACGAAAAGACTGCGCGCATTCGCGCGCTGAACGATCAACTGCGCGCGTCCGGCCAGGGCGGGCTGGTTCTTGTAACGCGAGGACTGTTGGAATTCGGTTTTCCCTTCGCCGCTCAGGTTCGCGCTGCGATCGCGCGAGAAACCAACTTTCCCGCTGGTAACGACCCTTATAACGAGCACGATTTCGGCGGCGTCGATATCGAGGGCAACCGTGTCCTCTGGAAAATCGATTATTACGATCTGGATCGTCGATATCCCTCTGACGATCCGTCAGATCCAAACATCACCCAGCGCGTCATGACCATTATGCTGGCTGATGAGTACTAAGCGCCCCTCAGACCCATCTAGATGTGTTCCTGATCCATCTAAACGGCTTTTAGATCGGTCAACTGGGCCCAATTCTCGTTTTTCCCCAAAAGCTGTTGTGGGGATTATGTGGTCCTATTCGGCGCTTTTTGGTTCACCGACACGCGTCGCGACCATTGGGATCTTGGAAAGCTCACCAAGACCTACAAGCAGCGGGCCCGCGTCAATGTTTAGGGCGTCAGCCAACTTCAGAAACTGAATAACGTTGAGACGGACCCGTTCGGATTCAAATTTTCCGATCCAGGAGTGATCGACGCCCAGCCGCTCGGCCAACTGGCGCTGGCTTAAACCGGCAGCAATTCTGGCCTCCACAAGCCGCCTGACGAGCTCTCGGTGAGGCTCGGAAAAAGCGACGTTCATCGGGGGAAGAACTCAACCATCCCCTTCTCGCTAGACCCCGCCCAGGTTGCTGCTAAAAGAGCAGCAACCTGGGCGACCTTTGATAGGATTTCACATGACCCGGCTTCCGCCGGCGGCCCTATTGGCTGCCATTCCCCTTTCGGCCTGCATCCCGCAATCGCCGGAGCAGGTCTGCGCATCGCCCCAAGTTCACCAGGATGTCATTTCTGTCCTGATCGCCAATCTCGGTGACTATCGTCTTCTTCTTGGAGATGGCGTTGACGCCGCTATCGCCCGGCGCTCTGACATCGCAGAGATCATCGCAGACGAGATCCAGTTCGCAGATATCGCCGTCGAAGGGCGAGATCCGCAGATCAAACGTGTCAGCTGTTCAACCACTGTCTCCCCTGCTTCAGGCGATGGTCAGAGCTATCGGTTGGAGTTCACGCGCCAGAAGGAAGCTGGAGGCCGCGAGTATCTCTATACCACATCGATTTCGGATGGATCTGGTAGCCGGCAGACAACGTCCTCTGTCCCAGACGTTTGGTTCTTCGAGCTGGTCGCCAAAGCGACAAAGCGCCTTAGACGAGCCGGGGAAGCGACGGATGCGGCGCAGCCCGCCGATGATCAAGGCAGGATATCCGATCCCTACTCCAGCGACCAAACGCTCTTCGAGCGCGGAGGTTTGAAGTTGGTCAGCAACAATGAGGAGAACGACGTCTTCTGCATTGGATGCGAAGGGTCGCGAAGCCGTCGCGCACTGCGGTTGGGGCTCGTTTATTTCACGCAGGCCTGGGGTGACTTTGTGTTGTTGACCCAAAATACCGGCAATGCCGCAGGCGGAGGGACGACCTATGCGGTCAACCTCAAGACGATGAAGATTAACGATCTCCAAACAAACTCAGGCGCCGGCCCCACGTTTGAGTTCGAGCGATCTGACGGGGGAGTGATAATCGAGGTTTCCCAAAGCGGTCGAAAGCGAAGGCTTGTCCTGGTCCCGGCTACGGCTAGCCCTCAAAGGCCCGAGACAGACCCCGCCCCATCTGAGAGATCCTCACCTCGCTCTGAAGACGCAATCCCTTCGCTAAATCACGACGTCTCAAGACCGAGCGCGTCGCAGCCCCCAACCTTCACGCCTGCATCCTGGATTTCCCAGCCAAAGCCTACCATGCCTCAACGCGCGATAGATGCAGGCGTAACTGGCGCGGCGCTACTGCAGTGCACAGTTACAACCAACGGTCGTCTGGCCGATTGCGGGGCGCTCTGGGAAAGCCCACCGCGATATGGATTAGGTCCCGCAGCCGTCGCAGGAGCGTTATCATCCGGGAGACTGCGACCTGCCATGTCGGGCAATGATCCCGTGCCTTCAACCATCCGTTTCCATGTGACGTTTGCGGCTCAATGACCATGATCATTACAACACTGGCTTCGGCCCTGATTGCGGCTTCCTTTGCCCCGACCGAAATGGCTTCCCAGGCAGTCGCTGGATCTAAGAGTCGTCCAAGCTCGATCTCTGAGCATCTTCTTTCAGAGTATCGTTCGGTCTGTAACGGCACCAATCCGCGAGGCGGACTTAATCGTATCAATGACCAAGATGAAGACCGCGACGTCCGAAAACGGTTCGGCTGGACACTAGTGCGAATGGCTGTGTCTTTGGAACGCGGGCCTGAGCACGTTATTCTGACAAAAGAGGATCGAGAGTGCTTTGTCACGCTGATCGAGCGTTTACATCAGGAGGATATGCTCGACGGTTTAGCGGAGCAACTTGACCAAGACCGGCTTGACAACGAGCAACACTAATCCCCCCCCATGCCTGATATCATTCCATTCATTCAGGACTGTGATCCAACAGCTTCCCCTCCCTTTGATTGTTCGCGATCAACATGCGTTTGGGACGTACGACGAGGAAAACAGCCTGGAGATGACCTCAGGGTAGAATAGGGAAATCGCCTCAGGGCGAGCAAGGGTCAGGCGGTCGAGATTACGTCGGCTTACTCGATACATTTGCCCCGCGCCAAGATGCCTCACCAGTCTGTATGGGCCGAGGTAGGGTGAGCGGCGGATGGATTAGGTTTGGCGACCACGCAACACGCTTCTCAGGATGCGAAGCGCATCGCGAAAACTCCGACAGGTTGATGTGAGTGGCAACGGTGGTCACCCAATCGAATCTCAGCGTCGCTTTAGGGCGAACTGCCGGACCGACAGCGCGCAGTAACCCAAGCACAGTGTGATCTGGACAACGCCGGCTTGTCGCGCGATAATGTTGCTTTAAGCAACATTCCAGGTGATGAATGCCCCCTAAAAGCACGCTTCGGAAGCGACAGCGAAACCAAGCGGTTCGTATCGGCGCAGCCAGACGAGAGAAGATAGAGAAGGCTTGTACACGTCCCGACATTACGCCAGACGACGCCAAGCGGCTACTCGCCGACGCGGACCCTGCTGATTTTCAACAGTGGTTGGAACAGGTAGCCGAGCTTACTACCAGCCGCCTCGCCCTCCAGGAACGCCGCAAGAAGAGCCTTCAGCTCGCCCTCGCCTATCAAGCCCTCCTCCGCCTCGATAGCTTCACAACCGAAGAGCGCGTGACGGTCGTAGAAAGTTTGATGCGGCAACTCGAAGCGCTCGATCGAGCAGGGCCTCCGGATAGGCGGGGCGGTAAAGTCAAAAACGCCGACCCGACGACGGTGATCCTAAAAAGCCTTGCCCTTTATCGAGTCGACGATCCCAGCCATCGAGCGACGCTGAGCAAAGACAAAGCTTTGCTAATTTTCGCCAAGCGTCAGTCAATACCATCTGCTGAGTTCGAGTCGGCCATCCCTCGACTGCGGAAGGAAATGTCCGCCGCAAAAAGCACGAGGGCTAAGCACGAAACGTCAGCGCCCGCAGCATCGACCCTCAACAGCGCGGCTTCACACTCTGCGCCGTTCATCAACGGAGCCGCCGCGAAGGCAATATCCAATTCGGCGACTACCGCTGGAGGGCGCACCACGAGAGTTCGCGGACTCAAAAAGCTGAAGCATCCAGGGGTCTACCTCGCCATCATTGAGGTCGATCCCGACGGAGACGTAGGAATCCGGACACCGTCACGCGCTTTCGGCGAAACCAACCGAATGAAGATGATGAAAAAATCAGACGTAAAAGAGGTGATGAGTGATGCAACCACGGTTCTCACTGACTTCGTGAATAGGAGATCATAATGCGTCGACAATACGAGGCCTGGCTGACGGAATTCGACCCTGATCTGTTCATGACACTCGGCGCGAATAGACCCGTCTCAAAAGAAATGATGGATCGGACCGCACGTGAATTTTTTAATCGCGTGCATAGAAAGGGCCTCGGGCCACGCTGGTCAAAAAGGCCAGATTGCGACCGAGGACACGCCATCGGATTTCTCGAACATCCGCTGACGAATACCCACTTGCACTTAGCTGTCAGGGCCCCGGACCCGATCCAGGACATCATCGTCAACGGCGGCGAGATTTGGAAAGGAATTTTATCGGGCGGCCACTTCTACGCCGGTCGAGCCGAAAATCCGGAAGCCATCGCGCGCTACGTAACCAAGGATTTCTGGAAGCTTGGTCCGGATGCAGCAGTCTTTCTCTACGCGTAAAATCGCGAAAATAAGCAAACTGTAATTTGATGGTGAGCGAACTATGACGACCCGGGGCGAAGCGAGGCTCCCCCGGCGAGTAAGGACCTCTCCCCGACAGGGTGGCGCATCGCCAGAAATTTGTCTGATTGAGGATCAAGGGCTTGACGTGACCCCCGTTTCTC
>NZ_DLTK01000110.1:0-10524 GCF_002500885.1 Brevundimonas sp. UBA7838 | reverse complement strand
GGCAGGGAAGGTGTCGATCGTGGCCGGTAGCGGCTGCGCCGGCAGCCACGATGCGGTGGTCGCGCTGGCCCAGCGGCTCAAGGCTCCTGTCATCCATGCGTTGCGCGGCAAAGAGCACGTCGAATGGGACAACCCTTGCGACGTCGGCATGACCGGCTTCATCGGCTTTTCTTCCGGCTATCACGCAATGGAGAACGCCGACCTGTTGCTGATGCTGGGCGCGGACTTTCCGTATCGCCCGTTCTATCCCAAACACGCAAAGATCGTGCAGGTCGATCGCGATCCCAGCGCCCTGGGCCGGCGCGCGCCGCTGACGATGGGTATTGCTGGCGACGTGGGCGAGACCATCGCCGCGTTGCTCGAGCAACTGGACGATCGCCAGGACAGCGCCTTCCTTGACGCCGCGCTTCGGCATTACCGGAACTCCCGCAAAGAGCTCGACAACCTGGCCGCTCCCGCGCCCGCCGGCCGGCCGCATGGACCGCCGACGGATTGCCGTTGTCGGCCAGGGCCCTGGCCATGATCTCCAACACCTCCGGCCGCACCAGGCCCGAGGCGTTATAGTCCAGATAGACGCCGCTCATGCCGCGACCCCCACGGCCGAGGCTTCGACATTGCGCCGACGCTGGCCCGTGCGGTTCATCACCACATCCTCCAGCGACACGCCCGCCAGATAGCGATGAATTTCGTCGCCCAGGTCTTCCCAAAGATTGTGGGTGATGCAGCGTTCGCCGGCCAGCATGCAGCCCTTGGGCGAGCCATGCGCCACGCACCGCGTCGCCCGGATCGGTTCATCCACCGCCAGCACGATCTCGGCGACCACCGTCTCGTGCGCCGCCTTGGACAGACGGTATCCGCCGCCCGGCCCGCGCACGCTCTTGACCAGTTCGCTCTTCCTCAGACGGGCGAACAACTGCTCCAGATAGCTCAGCGAAATCTCCTGGCGCGCGGCGATCTCGGCCAGCGAAACCGCCCGGATTTCACCGCTCTCGCCGCGTCCGTTCTTCGCCAGATCGGCCATCGCCATCACGGCGTATCGTCCCTTGGTCGACAGACGCATTTCGCACCTTCAAAAATTGCGCGCTTTTCGGGGCTCCTGTGCTAGAACCCGCGCCTTCGCAAAGGCGGCGCGCTTGCGGAGGGACTTAGAAAGTCCCACCTCCGCGGTCAAGTATTACGCACTCGCGAAATGACAGTTGAACGGATTCCAGAGCCCCTATGCCTGAAGTCATCCTGCCCGGCGCCTCCGGTCGCATCGAAGGCCGCTATTCCCCGGGCAAGCGCCCGAACGCCCCGATCGCGCTGATCCTGCATCCGCATCCGAAGGCGGGCGGACATATGAACAACCCGGTCGCGGTCACCCTGCACCAACTGTTCCAGCAGCGCGGCTTTGCGACCCTGCGCTACAACTCGCGCGGCGTCGGCAAGTCGCAGGGCGAGTTCGATTCGGGCATCGGCGAACTGGCGGACGCCGCCACGGCCCTCGACTGGCTTCAGGCCAACAACCCCGGCGCCAGCCAGACCTGGGTCGCCGGCTATCAATTCGGCGCCTACATCGGCATGCAGCTTCTGATGCGTCGCCCCGAGACGGACGGCTTCATCTCCGTCTCGCCGCCGTCGAACATGTATGACTTCAGCTTCCTGGCGCCCTGCCCTGCGTCCGGCCTGTTCCTGCACGGCACGGCCGACACCATCGTCCCGCCGGTCGAGGTCGAGCGCGTGGTCAACAAGCTGCGCACCCAAAAGGGCATCATCATCGACTACGAACTGGAAGAGGGCGCCAGCCACTTCTGGCAGGACCACATGAGCGCGGTCGAAACCCGCGTCGGCGCCTATCTGGACAAGCGTCTGGAAGAAAAGCCGGCCTAGTATCCGGCTTGGCGTCACGGCTGATTAAGGCGCGGGCGGCATGATCGGGCGAGACATCGCTACGAGATCCGCCATGCGTCCGCCCCTTCTGATCGCCTTGATCGCCTCCCTGGCCTTGCCCACGGCCGTTGCGGCTCAGTCGACTCCCGCGCAAGAGCGCGATTTCTGCGCCGATCGCCCCGGCAAGGGCACCCCGACCTGCATCCTCGACAAAGGCCGCTGGCAGGTCGAACTCGGCCTGTTCGACGGCGCGCGTCAGACGGACGGCACGACACGGACCGACACCTGGGACGCCGGTGACCTGTTCGTGCGCTATGGCCTGACCGGCCTGACTGAGCTTCAAGTCGGGCTCACGACCTGGAACCACGAACGCATTCTCGACCGCGCGACCGGCGATCGTGATGTGAACGAAGGCGTCGGCGATCTCAGTCTCGGCCTGCGCCATTCTCTGAAAAACCCGGATGGCTCGGGCCTGTCCGTCGCGATTTCCGGCTTCATCACCGCGCCGACCGGTGCGCGCGGCATTCGCGCCGACGGTTTCGAGGGCGGCGTCATCCTGCCGGTCTCCATCCCGCTGAACGACGACTGGAGCCTGGCTTTGTCACCCGAAGTCGATTGGGTCTCGGACGCGGACGGGGACGGCCGCCACGCCGCCTACACGATGGTCGCCGGCGTCGGCCGCGGCTTCGGCCGCTGGGATCTGGGTGCCGAGCTTTGGGTTAGCCGCGACGATGATCCGGTGGAAGCGACCACCCAGTCCACCTTCGACCTGACCGCCGTCTGGTCGCCCCCGTTCCTGCCCGACGCCCAACTGGATTTCGGTCTCAACTTCGGCCTGAACGACGACAGCCCGGATGTGGAGTTCGGAGTCGGTCTCGCACGGCGGTTCTAACGCGCCGTTGCGGACCAGACCTGTCGCTGCGACAAATGGGCATGGCCGATGCGACCGACATCACCGGCGGCGTGGTTCACGACTTGCCGGACGACCTGCGCGCGGCGTTGGTCGCCGCGCCTGACGCCCTGGCGACCTGGCGCGACATCACGCCCCTGGCCCGCAACGAATGGATCTGCTGGATCGAGTCCGCCAAGAAGTCGGAAACCCGTCGCAAACGGCTGGATTGGGGCCGGGCGAGCTTGACCGACGGCAAGCGCCGCCCCTGTTGCTGGCCCGGCTGCCCTCACCGTTGAGCGATCACGCCGGTTCGGCCACCGCCTCTTTCGCCGGCTCGGTGCGGATCATGTAGTCGAAGGCCGACAGACCCGCCTTTGACCCCTCGCCCATGGCGATGACGATCTGCTTGTACGGCACGGTCGTCGCGTCACCCGCCGCAAAGATGCCCGGCTGCGAGGTCTCGCCGCGGTGATCCACCTCGATCTCGCCGCGCGGGGTCAGGCCCACCGCGCCGTGCAGCCATTCGGTGTTCGGGACCAGACCGATCTGCACGAAGATGCCTTCCAGATCGACGTCGTGATGGGCGTCGGAGTTGCGGTCCTTGTAGGACAGGCCCGTCACCTTCTCGCCGTCGCCCTGCACCTGGGTCGTCAGGGCCGAGGTTACGATCCGCACGTTCGGCAGGGTCGCCAGCTTGCGCTGCAGCACCGCATCGGCCCGCAGTTCGCTGTCATATTCGATCAGGGTAACATGGGCCACGATGCCCGCCAGGTCGATCGCCGCCTCGACGCCGGAGTTGCCACCGCCGATCACCGCCACCCGCTTGCCCTTGAACAGCGGCCCGTCGCAGTGCGGGCAATAGGCCACGCCCTTGTTCTTGTACTGGTCCTCGCCCGGCACATTCATCTGGCGCCAGCGAGCGCCGGTCGACAGGATGACGGTCCGCGATTTCAGCGATGCGCCGTTCTCCAGCACCACCTCGTGCAGGCCGCCCGCAACCTTGGCCGGGATCAGCTTGGCCGCCTTCTGCAGGTTCATCAGGTCCACTTCATACTCGCGGACGTGTTGTTCCAGATGGGCCGCCAGCTTGGGGCCCTCGGTGTAGGGGACTGAGACGAAGTTCTCGATCGCCATCGTATCCAGCACCTGTCCGCCGAAGCGTTCGGCGACGACGCCCGTACGAATGCCCTTGCGCGCCGTATAGATGGCGGCCGCCGCCCCGGCCGGCCCGCCGCCGACCACCAGAACCTCGAACGGATCCTTGGACTTCAGCCGCTCGGCCGCGCGGGTTTCGGCGCCGGAATCCAGCTTGGCGACGATCTGCTCCAGCTCCATCCGGCCCTGACCAAACAGTTCGCCGTTCAGGAAGACCGTCGGCACGGCCATGATTTTGCGTTCCTCGACCTCGTCCTTGAACAGGCCGCCCTCGATGGCGACGTGTTTGATGCGCGGGTTCAGCACGCTCATCAGGTTCAGCGCCTGCACCACGTCCGGGCAGTTCTGGCACGACAGCGAGAAATAGGTCTCGAACACATAGTCGCCGTCCAGGTCCCTGACCTGCTGGATCACATCCTGCGCCGCCTTGGACGGATGGCCGCCGACGTGCAGCAGGGCCAGCACCAGAGACGTGAACTCGTGGCCCAGAGGAATGCCCGCGAACCGCACGCCGATGTCCGTGCCCTTGCGACGGATCAGGAAGCTGGGTTGGCGCTCGTCGTCATAGTCGCGGCCCATCTCCACCTTGCCGTGCGAGACCGAGACGATCTCCTCCAGCAGGGTCTTCAGCTCGATCGACTTGGGCCCCGCGCCCAGCGAGGCGACCAGTTCGACGGGATGCACGATGTTTTTGAGGTAGGCTTCGAGCTGGGATTTCAGATTGGCGTCTAGCATCGGATGCTCCTCGAATTTCAGGGTAACGCGCCGCCTTCGAGCCGATCCCGGCGAGGCCTGCGCGATAAGGTCCGCGTCCCGCATTTGGGAGGCGGCCGGGTGGGTCCGACCCGAAGGCCGGACCCGATAGGCGTAGTCAGTCTTAGATCTTGCCGACGAGGTCGAGCGACGGGGCCAGGGTGGCTTCGCCTTCTTCCCACTTGGCCGGGCAGACTTCACCCGGGTGCGAGCGCACATACTGGGCGGCCTTGACCTTGCGCAGCAGTTCAGCGGCGTTGCGGCCGATGCCTTCCGAGGTCGTCTCGGTGAACTGGATCACGCCGTCCGGATCGACCAGGAAGGTCGCGCGGTCGGCCAGGCCCACGCCCGGACGCATGGCGTCGAAGTTGTTGGTCACCAGGCCCGACGGATCGCCCAGCATCGTGTATTCGATCTTGCCGATCGCCGGCGACGAGTCGTGCCAAGCCTTGTGCGAGAAGTGGGTGTCGGTCGACACCGAATAGATCTCGACGCCCAGCTTCAGGAACTCGGCGTAGTGGTCGGCCAGGTCTTCCAGTTCGGTCGGGCACACGAAGGTGAAGTCGGCCGGATAGAAGAAGAAGATCGCCCACTTGCCCGCGACGTCGGCGTCCGTGACCGTCAGGAATTTGCCGCCCTTATAGGCTTCGGCCGTAAAGGGTTTGATGGTCGTGTTGATGAGGGCCATGCGCAAAATCCAATGCAAGGTGGTTGGGAGGCGCTCTCCCTACCGCACCGCACCAAATAAGCCCAATCACTTATTTGCGGATGCGTGATAGATTTTGGTTATGGCGACTATTGCTGGGTGCAAGGCGGATAATCCCTGAAGCGCGCCTCGTATTCCGCCAGCGTCCAAGGGAATTTCATCTCGCGCCGCCATTGTTCGACGCGCTGCGGATCCTCCAGCGTATCGACCACCCAACGCCCTTCCTTGCAGGTCATCTGTGTGCCGTAACGCTGCGGGCGGCCTTCGTTTATCGCCAGCCTGTCGTACATCAGACCATAGCTCTGACCCTCGACTTCGCCCTGCGCGACCAGCGGCTCCAGCACGGGAACGAACCGTCGCCAGTTTTCCAGATCGGAATGCTGAATGATCAGGAAGGCGGCGCCCGCTGCACGCTCGCCATAGACTGACTTTTTGAACCATCCTTCCGCCGGGACCATGGTCAAAAGCTCGTCCAGCAAGGCCTTGTCCATCGCATTGATGTCCGCCCACGCCAAGGTCTCAGCGGATTGTCGCTCGTCGGCAGGCAGAGAGCTGAAATCCAGCACCGTAACCGCGCGCCTGCCGATCTGATCCAGCGCGCCCATGCGTTCGAGCCGCTCGCGGTCAGAGGTCGTCGGCGGCAGGGCGGCTTGACGCGCCTTTTCGGCTGCGATCGCCTCGGCCACCGGCGCGACCAAGGCTCTGACTTCGACGCTAGGTTCAGCCGGCACCTGAGACGTCAGCAGCGCAACGGCAAAAATCAATCCAATCACAACACCCCTCCACAATCAGGCCGAGAGGTGATCGCGCCTTGATGGCGAACTTTGGGCAAAGATCAATACAGCAGGAACGGCCGCCGCGCCTCTTCCCACGCCGCCTCGTCCGGCTGTGTCGCGGCATCCAGATCGCCTGGCGTCGCGCCTGCGTCGTCCACCCATTCCCGCAGGCCCGGCCCGCCGTTGATCACGTCGATGGGCAGTTTGCCGAACGCATACTCGTACGGAAAATCCCGCCAAAGGTCATAGTCGGGATACAGCCGCCGGATCGCCTTGAAGCCCAGGGCCTGAACCCGCCACGGCTTGAAGGAAGCATGGTCGTAGCCGGTGTGATCGACATGGATCTGCACCCCGCTGCACAGCTTTCCGACGTGCTTGTGGAAGGTCGGCTCGAACCACATGTCGCGCAAGACGCAGCCGCCCAACCATTGCGGCGCCAGCGCCTGCATCTCCGCGATCACCGCCCGCGCGTCGATATCCGGCGCCCCGAACAGCTCCAGCGGCCGTGTCGTCCCCCGCCCTTCCGACAGGGTCGCGCCTTCCAGCATCACCGTGCCCGCATAGGCGCGCGCCATCGACAGGTTCGGCGCATTCGGGCTGGGATTGACCCATGACCGGTCCAGCAGCGGCCAGCCGAAGCCCGGCCCCGCCTCCGGCGCCCAGCCCTGCATCTCCACCACCCGGTAATCCACATCCAACTTGAACTGGTCGATGAACCACAGGCCCAGTTCGCCCATCGTCATGCCGTGGCGCATCGGCATCGGCCCGGCCCCGACGAAACTTTCCCAGCCGGGCTTCAGCGTCATCCCCTCGACCGGCCGTCCCGCCGGATTGGGCCGGTCCAGCACCCAGACCGACTTGCCGTGTTTCGCCGCCGACTCCAGCACGTACAGAAGCGTCGTCACATAGGTGTAGATGCGGCAGCCCAGGTCCTGCAGATCGACCAGTAGCACGTCGAACTCGGCCATCCATTCATCGCGCGGGCGCCGCACCTCGCCATACAGGCTGAAGACGGGAAAGCCGTGCACCGGATCACGATAATCCGGGCTCTCCATCATATTGTCCTGCAGATCGCCCTTCATCCCGTGCTGCGGGCCAAAGGCGGCGGTCAGCCGGATCTCGGGACAGGCGGCCAGGGCGTCGACCGCGTGCATCAGGTCCTTCGTCACCGACGCCGGATGCGCCAGCAACGCCACGCGCCGCCCCCTCAGCAGCGCCCTCAGGGCGTCGTCGGACAAAAGGCGGTCGAGGCCGAAGTTCATGTCAGGTCCAGCGCGAACGAGTCGGGATGATGAAAGTCCGGCTTATCCGAAGGATGCGCCAGCGCCCAATAGCCGATCGCCCCGTCCACGCCCTGGATCACCGCCGCCAATCCCGCCGCCCCGGCCGCATCCTCCGGCAAGGTAACGTCCGCCGTCAGCACGAATTGTCCCGGCGCCGACCGCGTCACGATGAAGGGCGCGGGCATCTCCAGCGCCCGCATGCCCTCGCGATAGCCGTCGAACCGATAGGCCGCCCACGCCCCCGACGGCGACAGATTGTATTCGACATAGCCGCCCGCCTCGGTGCGATTGAACGCCTCGAAACAAGTCGCCTGCCACAGCCCGTCCGTCCGCACCCGCGCCGCCGCCTCCGGCCGCCATACCCCCTCCACCGGTCCGGCCAGCACATACTCCAGGCTCAGCACGGGCCCGGCCCGCCGCGCCTCGACCTCCAGAGTCAGTCCCGCAGGGCTGGATGTCGGGTGCGGGATCAGGGGCAGACGCATGGCGCCTTCGTATCGAAGCAACGCGCACGGTCAACGCTCATGCATCGCCGTGACGCTCACCCGCGCGTTGCGATAGTATCGGTTCTGGAAACGGAGAACCTAATGCCCGACAATCCCGTGAAGGGTCCGGCGTCATACTTCCCCTCAATCGAGAAGACCTACGGCCATCCTATTTCCCATTGGCAGCAGATTGTGCGCGACGGCTATCCCGCCCGGCACATGGAGTTGGTCTCCATTCTCAAGGACGCGCACGGTATGGGCCACGGCCACGCCAACGCCGTGGTCGCCTACACGTTGGCGCAGGACGGATTGAAGTAGCGGCCACGCTCAAAAGTCACACTAACCTTAGTATTTCCGCCAGATATACCCTGACAAAACAAGGCTTTGAGACGAATCAGCAGCGCTTACCCTGTCACTCTGCAAAACGGTCGTACAATGGGCGAGCCATGCCCAAAGCCGCTCCGCCTGAACTGCACCATCTTGCATTTTGCACGCGCTTTCGCGGTGCAGTGCAATTTCGCGCCGACCGAGATTAGACGAATTAGACACTTTAGACGGTGTTTTTCATCCGCACCGTCTGAACAGCCAGCGCCGCCTCGACTAGGGGAAGACGACCCTCGTCATCCCTGCTAACCCAGCCTCACCATGACCGAACACGCCTTCAAATCCGACTTCCTGCGCACGCTTCAGGCGCGCGGCTACATCCATCAGATCACCCATCCCGTCGAACTGGACGAGGCGGCCGCTGCGGGCGTGGTGCCGGGCTATATCGGCTTCGACGCCACTGCGCCGTCACTGCACGTCGGCAGCCTGATTCAGATCATGATGTTGCGCCGGCTTCAGCAGGCGGGTGGCAAGCCCATCGTCCTGATGGGCGGCGGCACGACCAAGGTCGGCGACCCCACCGGCAAGGATGCGTCGCGTCCGCAGCTGACCGAAGAGACGATCCAGTCGAACATCGACACCATTAAGACGGTCTTCGCCAAATTCCTGACGTTCGGCGACGGCCCGACCGACGCGGTCATGGTCAACAATGACGCCTGGCTGTCCGGCTACGGCTACATCCAGTTCCTGAGAGATTTCGGCACCCACTTCACCGTCAACCGGATGCTGAGCTTCGATTCAGTCAAGCTGCGCCTTGAGCGCGAACAGCCGATGACCTTCCTTGAGTTCAACTACATGCTGATGCAGTCGGTGGACTTCCTCGAGCTCAACCGCAGCCACAAGGTCACCCTGCAAATGGGCGGCTCGGACCAGTGGGGCAACATCACTTCGGGCGTGGATCTGGTGCGCCGCGTGGATCAGAAGGCCGCCTTCGGCCTGACCACGCCGCTGCTGACCACGGCATCGGGCGGCAAGATGGGCAAGACCGCTCAGGGCGCCATCTGGCTGAACGCCGAACAACTCAGCCCCTACGACTACTGGCAGTTCTGGCGTAACGCCGAAGACGCCGACGTCGGCCGCTTCATGCGTCTGTTCACGGACCTGAGCCTGGAACAGATCGCGCAATACGAAGCGCTGGAAGGCGCGGCGATCAACGACGCCAAAAAGGCCTTGGCCGACGCCGCGACGACCATGCTGCACGGCGCAGACGAGGCCGCAAAGGCGCGCGCCGCCGCCGAAAGCAACTTTGAAAAGGGTCAGGTGTCCGCTGATCTGCCGACCGTCGAGCTGCCGTCGGGCGAGGTTTACGGCGTCATGATCGCCGCTGTCGTGACCAAGACCGGCCTGACGGCGTCCAACGGCGAGGCCCGCCGCCTGGCCCAGGGCGGCGGCCTGCGTTTGAACGACACCGCGGTGTCCGACGGGGCCCAACTGCTGACCGAAGCCGACCTCAAGGACGGCGTCATCAAACTCGCGGCCGGCAAGAAAAAGATCGTTCTGGTGAGGCCCGTCTGATGTCCGCCGCCGAAGGTCAGCCCGCCCCCGCCCTCGACCTTCCTACGGACGGCGGCGGCCGCGTCACCCTCGCCGCCCTCAAAGGCAAGCCCGCGGTCGTCTATTTCTACCCCAAGGACGACACGACCGGCTGCACGCGTGAGGCCCAGGACTTCACCGCCCTGGCGCCCGACTTCGCCGCTCTGGGCGTGCCGGTCATCGGCGTGTCCAAGGACACGGTGAAAAAGCACGACAGGTTCAAGGCCAAATACGATCTTGCCGTCACCCTCGCCTCCGACGAGGACGGCGCCGCCTGCGAGGCCTGGGGCGTCTGGGTGCAGAAGAAGCTCTACGGCCGCGAATATATGGGCATCGAGCGGGCCACCTTCCTGATCGACGCCGAGGGCCGCGTCGCCAAGGCCTGGCGCAATGTGAAGGTCGCAGACCACGCCGCCGCCGTGCTGGAGGCCGCCAGGGCCCTGTGATCGGCGAGCGCCGTTCGGAAGCGATGCTTGACCTTGGCCCCTCCTCCACGGCCTAGTGGGCGTCGGGGCTAATAGGGGCTTGGCCGGCCTTGGCTGGCAGATGCGGAGCGCACCATGTTCACCAAGAGCAAATCCTACGACAGTGGATCGAATGGCCTGGGCATCCCCCCGGCGCCCGAACCGACCACGCCCACGCCGACGGCCGCGAGCACGCCGTCCCTGCCCGCCACGACGCCTGCGCC